>NZ_JBEYWO010000022.1:0-172288 GCF_040644455.1 Streptomyces sp. NPDC046977 | reverse complement strand
CGTTGGGGTTTATTTTTTCTGGGGGCCTGTATTGCCACCTGTGGGGGGGGGGGGGTGGGGGGGGGGCGGGGGGGGGGGGGGCCCCGCCCCCCACGCTGCGCTTCGCTGTGCCGGGTTGTTTCCCCGCCCTCCCGCCCGTGTGCCCAGTGAAGTCACGCGCCCCGACGCGCGTTGTTGGGGGGCCGGGTTCGGGGCCTCCGGGGCTGCCATTCTGGACAGCACATTTAGGTGCCTCAGGCACTGTCCGCTGCGTGCCCCGGGTCATGCACCCAAATATGCTCCACAGTCCAGAACACCACCCCTCCGACCCCGCCCCTCCGTTTCACCATGCGCCTGATCCCCGGTGGGTGAGTGAAGGGGCGGTCCGGGGTTGCCGCAAGTGCTCTCTGACCCCCCACCGGCCGTAAGTCGCCGCAACGACCCCGGGAGGGGGTGCGCCGGGGTCCGCCCGCAGGGGACGAGCGGTAACCGCGTGGTCGATGCCGAACGATGTGGGCCCAAACCGCGAGCCCCGAGGACGGACTCCGGAGCGGCGCCGACCCCCACGGCAAACGTGCGGGGCCCGCACTTACCGCGCCGGGCACTCGGGAGGGAGGGCGGGGGGAAAACCAGGTCAGGCGAAGTTCGCCAGGATGCGTGCCTGCCCCTCGCGCCCCTCCACCAACGCCAAAAACCTCCCGTCCGGCCCGAACACCCCCGTCGGCTCCGCCCCCACCGTGGCGGGCGCGTCCAGCCGGACCCCGTTCCCCAGCAGGCGGGCCGCCCGCTCGTCGACGTCCCAGCGGGGGAACGCCGCCGCCGCGGCCTCCGCGATGGGGAGGACCGCGAAGGACTCGGCCAGTTCCTCCAGCGTGCGGGCGAGGCCCGCCCCGTAGGGGCCGACCCGGGTGCGCCGCAGCGCGGTGAGGTGGCCGCCGACGCCGAGTCCCGCGCCGAGGTCGCGCGCGAGGGCGCGGATGTACGTGCCGGAGGAGCACTCGACCGTGACGTCGACGTCCACGAGGTCGTCGCCCTCGCGGCGCACGTCCCGCACGACGAACGAGGACACCGTCACCGGCCGGGCGGCCAGTTCGAAGTCCTCGCCACCGCGTACGCGCGCGTACGAGCGGACGCCGTTCACCTTGATCGCGCTGACCTTGGACGGCACCTGCATGATGTCGCCGGTGAGCGCCGCGATGCCCGCGTCGACGGCCTCGCGGGTGACCGCGCCCGCGGGGACCGCGGCCGTGATCTCGCCCTCGGCGTCGTCCGTGACGGTGGTCTGGCCGAGCCGGATCGTGGCCTCGTACTCCTTGCGGGTGAGCGCGAGGTGCCCGAGCAGCCGGGTGGCCTTCTCCACGCCGATGACGAGGACGCCGGTGGCCATGGGGTCGAGCGTGCCGGCGTGGCCGACCCGCCGCGTCCCGGCGAGCCTGCGCAGCCGGGACACGACGTCGTGCGAGGTCATACCGCCCGGCTTGTCGACGATGACAAGCCCGTCCTTCACCGCGCCTCGCCCCCGGTCCCCTCGGCGCCCTCGGCGCCCTCGGCGCCTTCGTCATCCTCGTCGTCGCCGTCCTCGGCCGGCTTGCGGTAGGGATCGGCCTCGCCGGCGTACGCGGCGTCGGTGGCGCTCTTGCGCACCTCCTCGTCGGCCTCGCGGGCCTTGGCGAGCAGGTCCTCGATAGTGCGCGCGTTCTCCGGGATCGCGTCGGCGACGAACGTCAGGGACGGCGTGAAGCGCACGCCCGTCTGCCGTCCGACCTCCGAGCGGAGGACGCCCTTGGCGCTCTCCAGGGCCGCCGCCGAGGCTGCACGCTCCTCGTCGTCCCCGAAGACGGTGTAGAAGACGGTCGCCTCCCGCAGGTCACCGGTGACCCGGGTGTCGGTGATCGTGACGTACCCCAGCCGCGGGTCCTTGATCCGTCGCTGGAGGGTCTCGGCGACCACGACCCGGATGCGGTCCGCCAGCTTGCGCGCCCGCGCGGTGTCGGTCATGCCTGCTCTTCTCTCTACTCTTCACTCTTCGGTACGTGGGTGTCAGTCGTCTTCGTCCCCGTGGATCCGCTGCCGAGCCGACAGCAGGTCCACCTCGGGACGGGCGACCATCCATCGCTCGCAGCGTCCGAGTACGTCATTGATGTGCCCGAGGTCCCCGGACACGACCGCCACGCCGATTTCGGCCCTGCGGTAAAGATCATGGTGGTCGACCTCCGCCACACTGACCGCGAACTTGCGGTGCAGCTCGGCCACGATGGGCCGGACGACGGAGCGCTTCTCCTTGAGCGACCGGACGTCGCCGAGAAGCAGATCGAAGGACAGCGTCCCTACAAACATGGGCGTCAGGTCAAGCCGACCTGTGGGGCCTCGTGGCGAACAGTGCGAGCACTGCGAACAGTAAGCACCACACTAAAGGCAACGGCCGGGGCCGATCGACGGAATTTTTCTTCCACCGACCGGCCCCGGACACGGCACCAGCGATCAGACGCGCGGCTTCTCGCGCATCTCGTAGGTCGCGATGACGTCGTCGATCTTGATGTCGTTGTAGTTGCCGAGGTTGATACCGCCCTCGTAACCCTCACGAATCTCGGTGACGTCGTCCTTGAAGCGCCGCAGACCCTCGATGTTGAGGTTCTCGGCGACGACCTTGCCGTCGCGCAGGAGGCGCGCCTTGGTGTTGCGCTTGACCTCGCCGGAGCGGATGAGCACACCGGCGATGTTGCCGAGCTTGGAGGAGCGGAAGACCTCGCGGATCTCGGCGGTGCCGAGCTCCACCTCCTCGTACTCGGGCTTGAGCAGACCCTTGAGCGCCGCCTCGATCTCCTCGATGACCTGGTAGATCACCGAGTAGTAGCGGACGTCGACGCCCTCACGCTCGGCCAGCGACGTGGCGCGGCCCTCGGCCCGCACGTTGAAGCCGATGATGATCGCGTCGGAGCCCGCCGCCAGGGTGACGTCGGTCTCGGTGACCGCACCGACACCCCGGTGGAGGATGCGCAGGTCCACGTCCTCGCCGACGTCGAGCTGGAGCAGCGAGGACTCCAGGGCCTCGACCGAACCGGACGCGTCGCCCTTGATGATGAGGTTGAGCTGCTGGACCTCGCCGGCCTTGAGCACCTTGTCCAGGTCCTCCAGGCTGACCCGGCGGCGGGACTTGGCGAAGGCCGCGTTCCGCTCGCGGGCGGCACGCTTCTCGGCGATCTGACGGGCCGTACGGTCCTCGTCGACCACCAGGAAGTTGTCGCCGGCACCCGGCACGTTCGTCAGACCGAGCACCAGGACCGGGGTCGAGGGGCCCGCCTCTTCGAGCGTGTTGCCGGTGTCGTCGAGCATCGCGCGGACACGGCCGTACGCGTCGCCGACCACCATGGTGTCGCCGACCCGCAGGGTGCCGCGCTGGACCAGGACGGTCGCCACGGCGCCGCGGCCGCGGTCGAGGTGGGCCTCGATCGCGATGCCCTGTGCGTCCTGCTCGGGGTTGGCGCGCAGGTCGAGCGCGGCGTCCGCGGTGAGGACCACGGCCTCCAGCAGGCCGTCGATGTTGAGGCCCTGCTTGGCGGAGATGTCGACGAACATCGTGTCGCCGCCGTACTCCTCGGCCACCAGGCCGAACTCGGTCAGCTGACCGCGCACCTTCGTCGGGTCCGCGCCCTCGACGTCGATCTTGTTGACCGCGACCACGATCGGCACGTCGGCCGCCTTGGCGTGGTTCAGCGCCTCGATCGTCTGCGGCATGACGCCGTCGTTCGCCGCCACCACGAGGATCGCGATGTCGGTGGACTTGGCACCACGGGCACGCATGGCGGTGAACGCCTCGTGACCGGGGGTGTCGATGAAGGTGATGGCCCGGTGCTCGCCGTTGACCTCGGTGGCCACCTGGTAGGCACCGATGTGCTGGGTGATACCGCCGGCCTCGCCCGCGACCACGTTGGTCTTGCGGATCGCGTCGAGAAGGCGGGTCTTTCCGTGGTCGACGTGACCCATGACGGTCACGACCGGCGGACGCGCGACGAGCGCTTCCTCGCCGCCCTCGTTCTCGCCGAACTCGATGTCGAAGGACTCGAGCAGCTCGCGGTCCTCCTCCTCCGGGCTGACGACCTGGAGGGTGTAGTTCATCTCGTCGGCCAGCATCTGCAGCGTGTCGTCGGAGACGGACTGGGTCGCGGTGACCATCTCACCGAGGTTCAGCATCACCTGGACGAGCGACGCCGGGTTGGCGCCGATCTTCTCGGCGAAGTCCGTCAGCGACGCGCCACGGGACAGGCGAACGGTGTCGCCGTTGCCGCGAGGCAGCATCACACCGCCGACGGACGGGGCCTGCATGGCCTCGTACTCCTGGCGCTTCGCACGCTTCGACTTGCGGCCACGGGCCGGACGGCCACCAGGGCCGCGGCCGAAGGCACCCTGCGTGCCACCACGGCCACCGGGACCGCCGGGACGACCGCCGAAGCCGGGACGGCCACCGCCGCCGGCGAAGCCGCCGCCACCACCGGCACCGGGGGCACCGCCACCGGGGCGCGGGCCGCCGAAGCCGCCGCCACCACCGGGACGACCGGCACCGCCGCCGCCACCGGGACGGCCGGCGAAGCCGCCGCCACCGGGACGACCCGCACCGCCGCCACCGCCGGGACGCGGGCCCGGACGGGCACCGGCGCCGGCGCCGGGACGACCCGGACCGCCGCCCGTGGAAGCGGGACGCTGCGGCATCATGCCGGGGTTCGGACGGGGACCGCCGCCCTGCGGACGGGGCATGCCGCCCGGGGTCGGACGGGGACCGGAGGGAGCACCGCCGCCGGGGCGCGGCGCGCCACCGGGACGCGGACCGGCGGCACCCGGGGCGCCACCGGGGCGCGGGCCGGGCTGGCCGGGGGCCCCGCCACCGGGACGCGGCGCCTGCGGGCGCGGCATGCCGGTGGAACCGGAGGTGAAGGGGTTGTTGCCCGGACGGGGACCGGCCGGACGTGCGGCACCACCCGGACGCGGCGCCTGGCCGCCCGGACGCGGAGCGCCGGGGCCGCCCTGACCGCGGCCGCCGTCACGCTGGCCGCCGTCACGCTGGCCGTCGCGCTGACCGGGACGCGGCGCGCTGCCGCCGGGACGCGGACCGGGCTGACCGGAACGCGCGGCGGGGCGCTCGGGGCGCTCGGCCTGGGCCGGACGCTCGGGAGCCGGGGCCTGCGGCGCCGGCGGGGCGGAGAACTCCGCCTGCGGCACAGGGGTGACCGGCGCCGGGGCGGGCTTGGCCGGAGCCGGCTTGGGGGCCGGCGTCGGGCGCGGACCGGGAGTCGGCGCGGAGCCGGTCGCGGGCCGGGGGGTGGGGGCGGGTCCCGTCGCCGGCTTGGGGGCCGGGGCAGCGGGACGGGCCGGCGCGCCCGGAGTGGGTGCGGCCGGCTTTGCGGGCGCTGCCTTGCGGGGCGCCGCGGGCCTGGCGGCGGAGGGCTTGCCGGGGGCGGAACCGCCGCCCGGGCCCTGCAGTGCGTCAGTCAACTTGCGAACAACCGGCGCCTCGATCGTCGAGGACGCCGAACGGACGAATTCGCCAAGTTCTTGGAGCTTGGCCATGACGACCTTGCTCTCAACTCCGAACTCCTTGGCGAGTTCGTATACCCGGACCTTAGCCACTTCGCTCCTTCATGAGGTCCGGGGTGGTCGTCCGCCGGACCGTCGCTACTTCATGGGCGTACTCATCGCGTGCTCATCGAGTGCTCATCGCAATCTCGACCTACTTCCAACTCGCGGGGTACCTGGACCGCACGGTCGCCCGCGCGGTCTCCTTGCTCACTCACAGTGTCGCCTGCTCGACATGATCGCGGAGTTCCGCGGTGTCCAGCGGTCCCTGGGCCCGGAAGGCCCGCAGAAACGCCCGGCGGCGGACCGCCAGGTCGAAACAGACGGTGTCGGGGTGCACATAGGCACCCCGACCGGGCAGCGTACCGCGAAGATCGGGAACACAGGAGTCCCCGGCCATCACCACACGCAGCAGATCGTGCTTGGCCGCCCGCTCCCTGCAGCCGATGCATGTGCGCTCCGGGCGTGCTGGGCCGTGCGTCCGGCCAGACATCTTTAGTCTACCTCCCCGCGCCGACCTCACCCCTCTGGGTTATCCGGCGCACGGTCGATCCTCGATTGCCAACAGGTGCTACTGCTCGGCCGGCTCGGTGTCCGGGCGGATGTCGATCCGCCAGCCCGTGAGCCGCGCGGCCAGGCGTGCGTTCTGCCCTTCCTTGCCGATCGCCAGCGAGAGCTGGTAGTCCGGCACGGTCACCCGGGCTGAGCGCGCAGCCATGTCGACGATCTCCACCTTGCTCACCCGAGCGGGTGACAGGGCGTTCGCCACCATCTCACCCGGTTCGTCCGACCAGTCGACGATGTCGATCTTCTCGCCGTTCAGTTCGGCCATCACGGCACGCACCCGCGCGCCCATCGGGCCGATGCAGGCGCCCTTGGCGTTCAGGCCCGAACGGGTGGAGCGCACCGCGATCTTCGTACGGTGCCCGGCCTCGCGGGCGATGGCCGCGATCTCCACGGATCCGTCCGCGATCTCCGGGACCTCCAGCGCGAAGAGCTTCTTCACCAGGCTCGGGTGGGTGCGCGACAGCGTCACCGACGGGCCGCGCACGCCCTTGGCGACCCGGACGACGTACGAGCGCAGCCGCGTGCCGTGCTTGTAGTCCTCGCCGGGCACCTGCTCCTGCACCGGCAGGATGGCCTCCAGCTTGCCGATGTCGACCAGTACGTTCTTCGGGTCCTTGCCCTGCTGGACCACTCCGGTGACGATGTCGCCCTCGCGGCCCGCGTACTCGCCGAAGGTGATCTCCTCCTCGGCGTCCCGCAGCCGCTGGAGGATCACCTGCTTGGCGGTGGTCGCCGCGATCCGGCCGAAGCCGCTCGGCGTGTCGTCGAACTCCCGGGGCTCGGCGCCCTCCGGGGTCTCCGACGCGTCCTCCTTGGCCCACACGGTCACATGGCCGTTGGTACGGTCCAGCTCCACCCGCGCGTTGCGGCGGCTGCCCGGCTCGCGGTGGTACGCGATGAGGAGCGCCGACTCGATCGCCTCGACCAGCAGTTCGAAGGAGATCTCCTTCTCCCGGACCAGCCCCCGCAGGGCACTCATGTCGATGTCCACGGCTACGCCTCCTCAGTGCTCTCGTCGCCGTCGGTATCGGCATCGGCCGGGTCCTTGCGACTGAATTCGATCTCCACCCGCGCCTTGGCGATCTCGCCGAAGGCCACACGGGCGGGCTTGGGCTTGCGCCCCTTGACACCGGGGACCTCCAGGTCGAGACCGTCCTCGTCGACCGCCATGATCCGCGCGACCAGCTCGCCGCCGTCGGTCCGGTTCAGCTTGACCAGCCGGCCCTCGTTCCGCCGGAAGTGGCGCGGCTCGGTGAGCGGGCGGTCCACGCCCGGGGAGGAGACCTCCAGCAGGTACGCCGTGCCGCCCATGGCGTCGGCGTCGTCCAGTGCCTGCGAGATCTCCCGGCTGAGGTCGGCGAGGGTGTCCAGCGGGGCGCCCTCGTCGGAGTCCACGATCACCTGGAGCTGGCGCCGGTTGCCGGCGGCCGTCACCTTGATCTCTTCCAGCTCCAGCCCCGTCTTCGCGACGAGGGGCTCCAGCAGCCCGCGCAGCCTCTCGCTCTGGGTGGTGCTCATCCGGGTGACTCCTCGGCCGCGTGTGCTGTTGTGGTGGAAGGTCGTGTGTCGGCCCAAAGCCTATCGGTTCGGGTGCCGGAACGACGATTCGGCGCCGCGGAGGGCGCCGTCGCGGAGGGCGCCGCCCACGCCGGTACCCTCTCCGTTGGTGATCACGGGAAGGGGCACTGTGCCGCTCAGGAACATGCCGCGCCGGCGCGCGGTCCGCACCGCTCTCGTCCTGCCCGCCCTGCCGGCCGCGGCCGGACTGCTCGGCGGCTGCTCCGACCCCCCTGGCCGGCGCTCCGGTGCCCCGGGGCCCTCCACACCCTCGCCCGACCCCGGCGAGATCCTGCGGGAGCGGGCCGCCCACGACAGCGGCGCGCTGCTCGCCCGCTACGACGCCACGATCGCCGCCCACCCCCGGCTCGCGACGCGGCTGCGCCCGCTGCGGGCCGAAGTCGCCCGGCACGTCGCGGCGTTCGGGCCGGCGGCGCCCAGGCGTTCGCCGTCGCCATCACCGTCGGCCTCCGTGTCTGTTCCCTCCGCCGAGTCCGCGGCACTGGCCGCCCTCGCCACCGAGGAACGGACGCTCGCCGGCGAACGGGCGGCCGCGCTGCTCGACGCCCCGCCCGAACTCGCCCGTCTGCTCGCCTCGGTGGCCGCCTGCGGCGCCGGGCACGTCCTGCTGCTCAAGGAGAAATGACCCGCCCATGGCTCAGCAGCAGCCGCTCGCGGCCGTCCAGGCCGCCCTCGCCGCCGAGCACGCGGCCGTCTACGGCTACGGCGTGGTCGGCGCCCGCATCGGTACGGACCCCACCGGACGGGCCACCGCCGGCTACGACGCCCACCGCGCCCGCCGCGACTCCCTGCGCCGCACCGTCACCGACCTCGGCGGCGAGCCCGTCGCGGCCTCGGCCGCCTACACGCTGCCCTTCCCCGTGCCGGACCGCGCGGCGGCGATCCGCCTCGCCGCGGAACTGGAGGACCGGGTCGCCGGTGTCTACGCCGACCTCGTCCGCGCCGCCACCGCCGGCCTGCGCCGCGAGGCCGCCGACGCGCTCCGCGAGGCCGCGGTGCGGGCGGTGGGCTGGCGCGGCGGGAGCGTAGCCTTCCCCGGGCTGGCCGAGCGCGGCCGGTAGACCCGATCCGCAGGAGGGACAAGCCCCCGCATGACCCCGGCACCGCAGCACCTCGAACCGCCCGAGCGGCTGATCCGCACCATCAGCGCCTGGGAGGGCGACCCGGGCCGCGCCTGGCTCGCCACGCTCCCCCAACGCGCCGCGGACCACCTCGCGCGATGGGACCTGCGGCCCGAACGCGTGCTCTCCCCCGGCGGCCGGATCAGCATGGTCGTCCTGGTCCGCCAGGCCGACGGCACCCCCGCCACCCTCAAGCTCGGCCTCGTCACCGACGAGACCCGGCACGAGCACGCCGCGCTCGCCCGCTGGGACGGACGCGGCGCGGTACGGCTGCTGCGCGCCGACCCCGACGAGGGCGTCCTGCTCATGGAACGCCTCCACGGCGAGGTCTCGCTGCGCTCGCTGCCCGAGCCCAAGGCGATGCTGGAGGCGTGCGCCACACTCCAGCGGCTGTGGGTGCCGCTCCCGCCGGACGACGCCCACCCCTTCACGTCCGTGGCCGACCACACGGCGGGGCTCGCGGCGCGGCTGCGGGAACGGGCCGCCCAGCCCTACGTCGACGCGGAGGCACGGCCCCTGGTCGACGAGGCCCTCGCCCTGCGGGACGCCCTGACGGGCGGGCCCGGGCCCGCTGTGCTGCTGCACGGTGACTACCACCACGGCAACGTGCTCTCCGCCGACCGCGTCCCCTGGCTCGCCATCGACCCCAAGCCGCTCGTCGGCGACCCCGCCTTCGATCTCGCGTGGCTCGTCCGCGACCGCCTGGAGACGCTGCTGGCCACCGGTGGCGCGCAGGCCGCCGCGCGGAGGCGGGTCGCCAAACTCTCCGACGCGCTCGAGGTGGACCGGGAACGGGTGCGGGGGTGGGGGCTGTTCCGGGCGGTCGAGGCGGGCGTGTGGGCGTTCTCGGTCGGGGACCGGGCGGGGGGCGAGCTCCTGCTCGAGTTCGCAGGCCTGCTCTGACCTGTGCCGGGTCCCTTTCCCGCCCTCCCGCCGGTGTGCCCTGTGAAGTCAGGTCACCCCGACGCCAGTTGTCGGGGGGCCGGGTGCGGGCCCTCCGGGGCTGCCATTCTGGACAGCACATTTAGGTGCCTCAGGCACTGTCGGCTGCGTGCCCCGGGTCACGCACCCAAATATGCTCCACAGTCCAGAACACCACCCCTACAGCCCCGCCCCCTCCGTAGTCTCCGCGCCTGATCCCCGGTGAGTGGGTAGAGACGGCACCGTGCTCGGGCACCCGTAGGCGAAGCGCCAACGACATGCTCCGCCGTCACCGCCAACAGCACCCCCACCGGCCGTAAGCCGCCCCAACGACCCCGGGAGGGGGTGCGCCGGGGTCCGCCCGCTGGGGCACCTCCCAGCGGTAGCTGGGGGAGGGACGAGCGGCGACCGCGGTACACGAATTGCAGGGGTAGACCGCGAGCGCCGTGGGGGTCCCCCCGGCCGAAGGTTGGGGGAGGACTCCGGAGCGGCGCCGACCCCACACCGAACAGAGCGCAGGGCCCGCACTTACCGCGCCGGGCTGGGGGCACCCCCGGCCGAAGGTCGGGGGAGGGAGGGAGGGCGGGGAAAAAAACCCGGAACACCGCTACGCGGAGAGGCGGGCCACCGCATCCCCCACGGAGAGCTCCTCGCGCTCTCCCGTACGCCGGTCCTTGACCTCGACCACCCCGTCCCCCGCCCCCCGCCCGACCACCAAAATCGTCGGCACGCCGAGCAGCTCCGCGTCCGTGAACTTCACGCCCGGCGAGACGCCCGCGCGGTCGTCGACGATGACCCGGACCCCGGCGGCGTGCAGCTTGTCCGCGACCTCGAGCGCCAGCTCGGTCTGCAGTGCCTTGCCCGCGGCCACCACGTGGACGTCCGCGGGGGCGATCTCGCGCGGCCAGCACAGGCCCTGCGCGTCGGCGGTCTGCTCGGCGATGGCGGCGACGGCACGGGAGACGCCGATGCCGTAGGAGCCCATGGTGACGCGGACGGGCTTGCCGTTCTGGCCGAGGACGTCGAGCTCGAAGGCGTCGGCGTACTTGCGGCCGAGCTGGAAGATGTGGCCGATCTCGATGGCCCGGTCCAGCTTGAGGCCGGCGCCGCAGCGCGGGCAGGGGTCGCCGGGCTCGACGGTGACGACGTCGAGGTACTCGTCGACGTGGAAGTCGCGGCCCGCGACCACGTTGCGGGCGTGGGTGTCGGGCTTGTTGGCTCCGGTGACCCAGGCGGTGCCGGGGGCGACCCGGGGGTCGGCGAGGTAGCGGACGCCGGTCAGGCCCTGCGGGCCGACGTAGCCGCGGACCAGGTCGGGGCGGCCGGCGAAGTCCTCCGCGGTGACGAGCTCGACCTCGGCGGGGGCGAGGTGCTCCGCGAGCTTGCCGAGGTCGACCTCGCGGTCGCCGGGGACGCCGACGGCGACGATCTCGCCGTCGACCTTGACCAGCAGGTTCTTCAGCGTGGCGGAGGCGGGGACGCCGAGGTGCGCGGCCAGCGTCTCGATGGTCGGGGTGTCGGGGGTGTCCACCTCCTCCAGGGCCGGGTGGTCCACGCCCTCGACCGGGGGCACCTTGGTGGTGACGGCCTCGGTGTTGGCCGCGTAGTCGCACGCGGGGCAGTCCACGAAGGTGTCCTCGCCGGCCGCGGCGGGGGCGAGGAACTCCTCGGAGGCGGAGCCGCCCATGGCGCCGGAGACGGCGGAGACGATGCGGAAGTCGAAGCCGAGGCGGGAGAAGATCTTGATGTAGGCCTCGCGGTGGAGGCGGTAGGCCTCGGCCAGGCCCTCGTCGGTGGTGTCGAAGGAGTACGAGTCCTTCATCTGGAACTCGCGGCCGCGCAGCACGCCGGAGCGGGGGCGGGCCTCGTCGCGGTACTTGGTCTGGATCTGGTAGAGGATCACCGGCAGGTCCTTGTAGGACGCGGCCTGGTCCTTGACGACCTGGGTGAAGATCTCCTCGTGCGTGGGGCCGAGCACGTAGTCGGTGCCCTTGCGGTCGCGGAGCTGGAAGAGCAGGTCGCCGTACTCGCCGGCGCGGCCCGTCGCCTCGTAGTTGTCGCGCGGGAGCAGCGCGGGCAGCAGGACCTCCTGGCCGCCGATGGCGTCCATCTCCTCGCGGACGACGCGGGTGACGTTCTCCAGGACCCGTTTGCCGAGCGGCAGCCAGGTCCACACCCCCGCCGAGGAGCGGCGGACGTATCCGGCCCGGACCAGGAGCTTGTGGCTCGTGGTCTCGGCGTCGGCCGGGTCGTCGCGCAGCGTCTTGAGCATCAGCTTGGACATGCGCAGGACCATGGGGCTCTCCAGGGGGTTTCGTGCCGTTGCGGCGAGGATATCGACCCGCCGGGCGCCCCCGGAAACCGATTACCTCAGGAGCGGCAGCCAGGCGCCCATGACGGCGTACGGGCTCGTCGCGCTGGGGAAGTGCACGGGGCGGGCGAGATCGGTGTAGCCGAGCGCGCGGTACAGGCGCCGGGCGCGGCTCTCGGTGTCGATGGCCGACAGGATGCTGCGCGGCTGGGCGGCGGCGTCGGTGATCGTGGTGATGAGGGCGCGCCCGACGCCGCGGCACTGGAAGTCGGGGTGGACGTGCAGTTCGGTGATGGTGAAGGAGTCGTCGAGCCAGTCGTCTGTGCCGGTGCGGCGCAGGTAGGGCTCGACGACGGTGGACCACCAGTGCGTGCGGTGGTTGGGCATGCCGTAGACGAAGCCGGCCAGCCGTCCTTCGGGGGTGAGGGCGCCGAGGGCGCGGACCCCGGGGAAGCCGAGGTGGCGCAGCACGATCTGGCGGCGGATGGCGACTTCCTCCGCGCCCAGCCCGAAGGCGACCGCCTGGACGGCCAGTGCTTCGTCCACCCGTGCCGTCAGGTCGATCGGCTCGACCGCCACGTCATCCATGGGCGGGGACACTACTAGAACAGGACGCTCATGAAAGCGCCGACTTCGGTGAAGCCGACGCGCCGGTAGGCGGCGCGGGCGGGCGCGTTGAAGTCGTTGACGTAGAGGCTGGCCACGGGCGCGACGTCGCGCAGTGCGTAGTGGAGCACGGCCGCCATGCCGGTCTCGGAGAGCCGCCGGCCGCGGTGGTCGGGGTCGACCCAGACGCCCTGGATCTGGCAGGCGTGCCGGGTGACGGCGCCGATCTCGGCCTTGAAGACCACCTTGCCGTCCTCGATGCGGGCGAACGAGCGCCCGGTGGAGACGAGTTCGGCGACCCGCGCCTGGTAGATCAGCCCGCCGTCGCCGGCGAGCGGGGAGACGCCGACCTCCTCGGTGAACATGGCCACGCACGCGGGCATGATCACGTCCAGCTCGTCGCGCCGTACGCGGCGCACACAGGGGTCGGGTTCGACGTCGGCGGGCAGGGCCCGGGTGACCATCAGCGGCTGGTGGGCGCGGATCTCACGGGCCGGTCCCCAGCTCCGTTCGAGCAGCGACCACAGCGCGCGGGTGGACTCGGCGGGGCCGACGATGGACGAGCAGCGGCGGCCGGAGCGCAGCGCCCGGTCGGCGAAGGCGCGGACGGCCTCGGGTCCGGCGCAGATGGGCACGAGGTTGGCGCCCGCGTAGCACAGGGCTTCCAGCCGGCCGCCGAAGTACCAGCCCCACAACTCGCCGCCGAGCCGCCAGGGGTCGAGCCCGGCGACGGCGACCCGGGAGGCGACGAAGGCGTTGGCCACCGGGTCCCGGTCGAGCACCGCGAGTACGGCGTCGAGTTCTCCGGGTTCCAGAACCTTGGTCGTCGTGGTCGTCAGCACGTGGGCGCCTCACCGTACGGGCAGCGGTGGTCGGGGAAGTCCCAGAACCTTACCCCGCCGCGACGTGTTCCGCCCCTGCCGCCCGGATCCCGGACCGGGAGGGGTGACAGGGGCGGCACGGTACGCGTGTGCGTGGCGGTCAGCTGACGGAGACGGAGGGCTCGCCGGAGGCGATGCCGTCGGCCTCCATCTGCTCGGCGAGCTTCATGGCCTCCTCGATGAGGGTCTCCACGATCTTCGACTCCGGCACGGTCTTGATGACCTCGCCCTTCACGAAGATCTGCCCCTTGCCGTTGCCCGAGGCCACCCCCAGGTCCGCCTCGCGCGCCTCACCCGGACCGTTGACGACACAGCCCATCACCGCGACCCGCAGCGGGACCTCCATGCCCTCCAGACCCGCCGTCACCTGGTCGGCCAGCTTGTACACATCCACCTGCGCCCGACCGCACGACGGGCACGAGACGATCTCCAGCCGCCGCTGCCGCAGGTTCAGCGACTCCAGGATCTGGATGCCGACCTTGACCTCCTCCGCCGGAGGAGCCGACAACGACACCCGGATCGTGTCCCCGATCCCCTCGCTCAGCAGCGCACCGAACGCCACCGCCGACTTGATCGTGCCCTGGAACGCCGGACCCGCCTCCGTCACACCCAGGTGCAGCGGATAGTCGCACTGCGCCGCCAGCAGACGGTACGCGTTGACCATCACCACCGGGTCGTTGTGCTTCACCGAGATCTTGATGTCCCGGAACCCGTGCTCCTCGAACAGCGAGCACTCCCACAACGCCGACTCCACCAGCGCCTCGGGCGTCGCCTTCCCGTACTTCTCCAGCAGACGCCGGTCCAAAGACCCGGCGTTCACCCCGATCCGGATCGGCGTACCGGCGTCGGAGGCCGCCTTCGCGATCTCCTTCACCTTGTCGTCGAACTGCCGGATGTTGCCCGGGTTCACCCGCACCGCCGCGCAGCCCGCGTCGATCGCCGCGAACACGTACTTCGGCTGGAAGTGGATGTCGGCGATCACCGGGATCTGCGACTTCCTGGCGATGGTGGCGAGGGCGTCCGCGTCGTCCTGCGAGGGGCAGGCGACCCGCACGATCTGGCAGCCGGAGGCGGTGAGCTCGGCGATCTGCTGCAGCGTCGCGCCGATGTCCGCGGTGACGGTGGTGGTCATGGACTGGACGGAGACCGGTGCGTCGCCGCCGACGGCCACGGATCCGACCTGGATCTGGCGGCTCTTGCGGCGGTCGGCGAGCTTGATCGGAACGGACGGCATCCCGAGCGAAATCGCGGTCATGTGCGTGGCATCCCCAAAGTACGCGGATCGAGGTCCCGGCGGCATGGGCGGGCTCCGTTGAACGAGACTACGTCACCCCACCCAGGCCGAGGACATCGCGCTAGGTCAAACGCACCGGATTGATGAGATCCGCGGCCATGACCAGGGCCGTGAAGCAGATGAAGACGCCCGCGATCACATAGGCGACCGGCATCAGCTTCGCCACGTCGAACGGGCCCGGGTCGGGGCGCCGGAAGACACGGGCGAGGTTGCGCCGCAGGGACTCCCACAGGGCGCCCGCGATGTGGCCGCCGTCCAGCGGGAGCAGCGGCAGCATGTTGAACAGGAACAGGGCCAGGTTGACCCCGGCGAGCAGGTTCACCATCAGGGCGATCTTCTGCGTGGCCGGCAGGGGCAGGGAGAAGACGTCACCGCCCAGACGTGCCGCGCCGATCATGCCGACCGGGGAGTCGGGCTGGCGTTCGGCGCCGGCGAAGACCGAGTTCCACAGGGCGGGGATCTTGCCGGGGAGCGCACCGAGCGACCGGACACCCTCCTCCGCCGTGGTGGCCATGTGGTCGACCGACTGGCCGAAGCCCAGCCGCACGACGCCGGTGGCGGGCGTGAAGCCGAGGAAACCGGCCTGGACGTACTGGCCCTTGACGACGAGGCCGTCGCTGTCGGTCTTGACCACCTTGTTGGCGATCAGGTTCGCGTGCAGGTCGACGGTCTTCCCGTCGCGCAGCACGGTGATGGTGGCGGGGCCGATGGTCTTGCGGATCTGCTGCTGCAGCAGCGACCACTGGGTGTCGTCGACCTTGACGCCGTTGAGCGCCACGATCCGGTCGCGCTTCTGCAGTCCGGCCGCCTTGGCGGGCGCCGCCGGGTACGAGCCCTGGGCGCAGGGGTCCTTGGAGTCCAGGGCCTTGGTGTCGGAGGCGGGGATGACGCAGTCGGAGACCGAGCCGACCGTCGTGGTCTGGGTCTGGAAACCGAAGACCATGAAGAGCATCAGGAAGAGCCCGAACGCCAGGACCAGGTTCATGAAGGGCCCGGCGAACATCACGATCACGCGCTTCCACGGCTTGCGCGTGTAGAACATCCGGGTCTCGTCGCCGGGCTGCAGTTCCTCGTAGGCCGCCGAGCGCGCGTCCTCGATCATGCCCCGGAACGGCGAGGTGGAGCGGGCGGTGACCCGGCCGTCGTCGCCGGGCGGGAACATGCCGATCATGCGGATGTATCCGCCGAGCGGGATGGCCTTGACGCCGTACTCGGTCTCGCCCTTGTGCCGGGACCAGATGGTCGGCCCGAAGCCGACCATGTACTGGGGCACGCGGATCTTGAAGAGCTTGGCGGTGGAGAGGTGGCCGAGTTCGTGCCAGGCGATGGAGAACAGCAGGCCCACGAAAAACACCGCGAGCCCCAGGACCCACATGAGTGCCGTCATACGCGTGCCGCCTCCGTAGTCGCCTGCTCCGCTTGTTCCGCTGCCAGTTCCCGGGCACGGGACCGTGCCCAGCTCTCCGCCTCGAGGACGTCCTCGACGGTGAGAGAAGTTCCCGCCGTGGGGGTGCCGTGCTCCTCCACCACCCGCGCGACAGTGTCCACGATGCCGGTGAAGGGCAGCGAACCCGCGAGGAACGCGGCCACGCACTCCTCGTTGGCCGCGTTGAACACCGCGGGCGCGGTACCGCCGAGGGTACCGACGTGCCGCGCGAGCGCCACCGCCGGGAACGCCTCGTCGTCGAGCGGGAAGAAGGTCCAGGTGGCCGCCTTCGTCCAGTCGCACCCCGGCGCGGCGTCGGGCACCCGCTCGGGCCAGCCCAGCCCCAGCGAGATCGGCATCCGCATGTCCGGCGGGCTGGCCTGGGCCAGGGTCGAACCGTCCGTGAACTCCACCATCGAGTGGACATACGACTGCGGGTGGACAACGACCTCAATGCGGTCGAAGGGAATGTCGAAGAGCAGGTGGGCCTCGATGACCTCCAGGCCCTTGTTGACCAGGGTGGCGGAGTTGATGGTCACCACCGGTCCCATGTCCCACGTGGGGTGGGCCAGCGCCTGCCGCGGGGTGACCCCGGCCAGTTCCTCCCTCGTCCGCCCGCGGAAGGGGCCGCCGGAGGCGGTGACGACGAGCTTGCGGACCTCGGAGCGGGCGCCGCCCATGAGGGCCTGGAAGAGCGCGGAGTGCTCGGAGTCCACGGGCACGATCTGGCCGGGCGCGGCCACGGCCTTCACCAGGGGGCCGCCGACGATCAGCGACTCCTTGTTGGCGAGGATCAGGATCCGGCCCGCCTCCAGGGCGGCGAGTGTCGGGCGCAGCCCGATCGAGCCGGTGATGCCGTTCAGCACCGAGTGGCAGGGCCGGCCGGCCAGCTCGGTCGCCGCGTCGGGGCCGACGAGCACCTCGGGCAGCGGCTCGCTCCCGTACCGCTCGGCCAGGGCCTCGCGGAGCGGGCCCTCGGCCTTCTCGTCGGCGACGGCGACGGCCTCGACGCCCAGCTGCAGTGCCTGGTCGGCGAGCAGCCCGACCCGGCCGCCGGCGGCGGACAGGGCCACCACCCGGAAGCGGTCGGGGTTGCGCAGGACGACGTCGATGGCCTGGGTGCCGATCGAGCCGGTCGAGCCGAGGATCACGATGTCGCGCGGGCCGTCGTGGGCGGCGGTGGCCGTGTCCGGTCCGGTCGGCCGCAGGTGCGGGTCGGCGAGAGAGTCGGTCATCCCCCCATTGTGTCCGGTCGGCGGCAGGCCGAGGGCACCGCCTCCGGGAAGCGGTGCCCTCGGCCGCGGCCTGCCGTTCAGCGGATCGGCCGGTGGACGTTCTCCTTGCCGGAGGGTCCGGGGTCGGTGGCGGCGATCCACGGTCCGTCGCCCGAGGGGTCGACGATGCCGGACTCGAGCCAGGTGTAGGCGCCGCCGAGGACACCGTGGACCACCTTGCGGTCGATGGTGTCGGTGTTGGCCCACAGGCGGCCGAACAGCTCCTCCACCCGCAGCCGCGACTGGCGGCAGAAGGCGTCGGCGAGCTGGTAGGCCTCGCGTCCGTTCTCGCCGCGGGTGCGCAGCATCTCGGCGCGGACGCAGGCGGCGCTCATCGCGAACAGTTCGGCGCCGATGTCGACCACACGGCCGAGGAAGCCCTGCTTGGTCTCCATACGGCCCTGCCAGCGGGACATCGCGTAGAAGGTCGAGCGGGCGAGCTTGCGCGCGCTGCGCTCCACGTAGCGCAGGTGCGCGGCGAGGTCCGGATGGCCCGAGGGGTGGAAGCTGCCGTAGGCGGAAGGCAGTTGGCCGGGTCCGGCGACCAGCTTCGGCAGCCAGCGGGCGTAGAAGCCGCCGGCCTTCATGCCGGCCCTGGCCTTGTCGCCGAGGGCCTTGTCGGGGTCGATGAGGTCGCCGGCCACCGACAGGTGGGCGTCGACGGCCTCGCGGGCGATCAGCAGGTGCATGATCTCCGTCGAACCCTCGAAGATCCGGTTGATGCGCAGGTCGCGCAGCAACTGCTCGGCGGGCACGGCGCGTTCGCCGCGCGCCGCGAGCGACTCGGCGGTCTCGAAGCCGCGGCCGCCGCGGATCTGGACGAGTTCGTCGGCCATCACCCAGCCCATCTCGGACGCGAAGAGCTTGGCGAGCGCGCCCTCGATACGGATGTCGTTGCGGTTCTCGTCGGCCATCTGGCTCGACAGCTCCATGACGGCCTCGAGGGCGAACGTCGTCGCCGCGATGAAGGCGATCTTCGATCCGACGGCCTCGTGCTCGGCGATCGGCTTGCCCCACTGCTCGCGGGCCACCGACCACTCGCGGGCGACCTTCAGGCACCACTTGCCGGCCGCGACGCAGGACGCGGGCAGCGACAGGCGGCCGGTGTTGAGGGTGGTCAGGGCGATCTTCAGACCCGAGCCCTCGGGGCCGATGCGGTTCTCGGCGGGGACCCGCACCCGGTGGAAGCGGGTGACACCGTTCTCGATGCCGCGCAGCCCCATGAAGGAGTTGCGGTTCTCGACGGTGATGCCCTCCGAGCCCGCCTCGACCACAAAGGCGGTGATGCCGCCCTTGTGGCCCTCGCTCCTCGGCACCCGGGCCATGACGACCAGCAGATCGGCCACGACACCGTTGGTCGTCCACAGCTTGACGCCGTCGAGGATGTAGGAGTCCCCGTCCGGGACGGCCGTGGTGGCCAGGCGCGCCGGGTCGGAGCCCACGTCGGGCTCGGTGAGCAGGAAGGCGGAGATGTCGGTGCGGGCGCAGCGCGGCAGGAACCGCTCCTTCTGCTCCGGGGTGCCGAACATCTTCAGCGGCTGCGGCACGCCGATCGACTGGTGCGCGGAGAGCAGCACGCCGACGGCGGGGCTGGCGGAGCCGACCAGGGCCAGCGCCTTGTTGTAGTAGACCTGTGTGAGACCGAGACCGCCGTACTTGGGGTCGATCTTCATGCCGAGGGCGCCGAGCTCCTTGAGCCCGTCGATGACCTCGTCGGGGATGCGCGCCTCGCGTTCGATCAGCGCGCCGTCCACCTTCGTCTCGACGAAGTCGCGGAGCTTGGCCAGGAACTCCTCGCCACGCTGGACCTGTTCGGTCGACGGGGTGGGGTGGGGGTGGATCAGGTCGAGCCGGAAGCGTCCCAGGAACAGTTCCTTGGCGAAGCTGGGCTTGCGCCATTCCTGCTCGCGGGCTGCCTCGGCGACCTGGCGTGCTTCGCGTTCCGAGACGGTGGGGCGGGCTGAACTTGCGGACATGGGGGCATCACCTCGTGTCGTTACCGACCGGTGCTACGTGTTCGTTAGTACCCCGGTTCCGGCATGGTCACCAGCCCTCGCGCGCCGCCGGGCGGGTCCGCGGTGCCCGGTGGCCCCGTTCGGCGACGCGGGGAGCGGGGCGGGCGCGGGTGTCCGGGCGGCCCGCCGGGGGCGCCGTGACGGGCCGGTCCGGCGGCGCGCCGGCCGCGGGTGATGCGACGTCAGGAGGGTTTCCGCGGTGTGTTCTTCGCGTCCCGGGCCGGCGGCGCGGGCCCGGCCGGGAGCCCGTACGGGAGGCCGCGGGACGGGCTCACGCGCGGCGGACGGCCGGGAGGACACGGGGCACCAGAAGCGACTCCGGGGGATTCGCCGCGGTGTCCGGCTCCACCCGGGTGAACGCCCGGGCCGCCGCGCCGGCCGGATGCCAGGGGCCAGCGCTTCACGGAGCGTCGGGCGGAACCCGGCGGGACAACCGGGACAACACGGCCGGGGCGCACCGCACATGCGCCCCGGCCGTGGAAGGGGTTGGTCTACAGCGCGAGGCCGGTCAGCACGAGGACGCGCTCGTAGGTGTAGTCCTCCATCGCGTACTTGACGCCCTCGCGGCCGACGCCGGAGTCCTTGACCCCGCCGTAGGGCATCTGGTCGGCGCGGTAGGAGGGCGCGTCGCCGATGACGACCCCGCCGACCTCCAGCTCCCGGTGGGCGCGGAACGCCGTCTGCAGGTCGTGCGTGAAGACACCGCTCTGCAGGCCGAACTTGGAGTCGTTGACGACGGCGAACGCCTCGTCGGTGCCGTCGACCCTGTGCAGCGACAGCACCGGGCCGAAGACCTCCTCGGTGGCGATGATCGCGTCGGCCGGCAGGTCGGCCAGCACGGTCGGCTCGTACGCGGCGCCGTCGCGCACTCCGCCGGTCAGCAGCTTCGCGCCCTTGGCCACGGCGTCCTCGACCCAGGACTCGACACGCCGCGCGGCGTTCTCGTCGACCAGCGGGCCGACATCGGTCGCCTCGTCCGACGGGTCACCGGTGACCTGCGCCCGGACCTTGGCCACGACCTTCTCCGCCAGCCGGTCGTAGACCGCCGTGTCCGCGACGACCCGCTGCACGGAGATGCAGGACTGGCCGCCCTGGTAGTTGGCGAAGGTGGCGATGCGGTTCGCGGCCCACTCCAGGTCCTCCTCGGAGGACCAGTCCGCGAGGACGACGGCGGCGGCGTTGCCGCCCAGCTCCAAGGTGGTGTGCTTGCGCGGCACCGAGTCCATGATCTGGTAACCGACCCGGTCCGAGCCGGTGAAGGAGACGACGGGCAGGCGCGTGTCCTGCACCAGCGCGGGCATCCGGTCGTTGGGGACCGTCAGCACGCTCCAGGAACCGGCCGGCAGGCCGGTCTCGGCCAGGATCTCGCCCAGGACGAGGGCCGAGAGCGGGGTCGACGGGGCCGGCTTGAGAATGATCGGGGTGCCGACGGCGATCGCCGGGGCCACCTTGTGCGCCACCAGGTTCAGCGGGAAGTTGAAGGGCGCTATGCCGAGCACACTGCCGCGCGGGAAGCGGCGGGTCAGCGCGAGACGGCCCACGCCGCCCGCGTCGGTGTCCAGGCGCTGCGCCTCACCGCTGTTGAAGCGGCGCGCCTCCTCCGCCGCCCAGCGGAACACCGAGACGGCACGGCCGACCTCGCCGCGCGCCCACTTGACCGGCTTGCCGTTCTCGGCGGTGATCAGGCGCGCGATCTCCTCGGTGCGCTCGGCCAGCCGCTTGGACACATGGTCCAGGGCGGCGGCGCGCACATGCGCGGGGGTGGCGGCGAACTCGGCCTCGACGGCCTTGGCGGCCGCGACCGCCTCCTCGACCTGCTCCTCGGTCGGCACGGCGACCGAGGCCACGACGCTGCCGTCGTACGGGTTCACGACATCGAAGCTGTCCTCGCCGGTGACCGGGCGGCCGGCGAGCCAGAAGGCGGTGGAGGTGCTCATGCGGACACCGTAGGACGGGCGGCACCCGGACGGGCTTGTCCACAACGGAGCACGACCCCGGGGCGATGTGCCGTTTCGGCAGATGCCGTCAGCGGCCGGCCGCCTTCAGGGCGAGCCACAGCTCCATCCGCACGTCCGGGTCGTCCAGCGAGCGGCCCAGGATCTCCTCCACCCGCCGCATGCGGTAGCGCAGCGTGTGGCGGTGCACCCCGAGATCGGCCGCGGCCGCGTCCCACTGGCCGTGCCGCGACAGCCACGCCTGGAGGGAGGCGACGAGATCGCCGCGGGCGGTGGCGTCGTGCTCCCGCAGCGGGCGCAGCAGCCCGTCGGAGAACGCCCGCACGGCGTCCTCGCTCAGCAGCGGCAGCACCGAGCCGGAACCGACCTCGTCGTGCTCGACCAGGCCGGCGCCGCGGCGCCGCGCGACGGCCAGCGCGCGTTCCGCCTGCTCGTGGGCGGCCGGGACGGCGGCGGAGCCGACCGCGGCGGACAGCCCCGCCACCAGGTCGTCGTCGCTGTCGAGCGCCGCCAGGCACGCGGCGAGCACCGTGCCGCCCGCCGAGGCCAGCACCGTCAGCCGGTTGCCCTCGCGCACCGCGAGCACCGGCTCCGCCGCGCGCAGCGCCGCCGCCTCCACCCGTTCGGCCAGCAGGCCCACCGCCTCGCCCGCGGACTCCGCGGGCTCGGCCACCAGCACCCGCACGGGCGCCTCCAGCAGCCCGCCGTACAGCCGCCCCGCCACCGTGCGGGCGTGCTCGGCCTCCCCCACGAGCAGCATCCGCAGCAGCGCGCCACCGAGCCGCTGCTCGGTGTCCTGCAACGTGCGGGACTGCTCCAGCGAGAGGGTCAGCAGGGCCACCGCCGCGTGCACGATCCAGCGGGCGGAGGTGTCCAGGCGCTCCTCCGTCCCCACGGCGAGGAAGCCGCGCGGGCGGCGGCCCGTGCCCAGCGACTGCAACTGCACCCGGTCCTCCGTGCCCGCCGGGCCCGCCACGGCCGCGCTCGCCGGCGCCGGCTTGCCCCGCAGCCGGTCCACCTCCCCGGCCAGCCGTGCAGCACGCCGTCCCGCCCAGTCCGGGGCCGCGGCCACCACCGCGCCGGACGCGTCGTACAGCGCCGCCCAGCCGTCCAGATGCGCCGCCAGCCGGGCCAGCAGCGCGCTCGTCCCGTCCGGTGCCAGCGCCGCCCGGGTCAGCTCCCGCTGCGCCTCGAAGCCGGCCGTCACCGCCTTGTACTGGTCGGCGGCTATCGCCGCCGACACGGCCTTGCTGATCGCGATGAACGGCGTCTTGCGCGGCACCTCCAGCAGCGGCAGCCCGTGCGCCTGCGCCGCCTCCACGAGGGCCTCCGGCACGGTGTCGTGACTCAGCCCCACGCCGAAGCCCAGCCCCACGACGCCGGCCCGCGCCAGGCGCCCCACGTACGCCGCGAGGGCGTCGGGCGACCCCATGTCCAGCTTCAGGCCCGTCGTCAGCAGGAGTTCCCCGCCCTCCAGGTACGGCGCGGGGTCGTCCAGCTCGCTGGTGTGCACCCAGCGGACCGTTGCCTCGTCCACGTGCTCGCCTGCGGCGAGGACGGTCAGCCTCAGGGTGGGGTTCCGGAGGAGGGAGGTGAGGGTGGGGGGCACGGGCTTTTTCTCCATCGTGGAGTACGGTCTCTTCCGATTCTGCCTCACCGTATACCTGCGGCGCCGCCAGGGTTTTTCCCCCGCCCTCCCACCCTCCCCCAACCTTCGGCCGGGGGTGCCCCCAGCCCGGCGCGGTAAGTGCGGGCCCCGCTCCGTTTGCCGTGGGGTCGGTGCCGCGCCGGGGTACGTCCTCAGCGCTCGCGGGTCGGCCCCACATTGTTCGGCATCGACCACGCGGTCGCCGCTCGTCGCTTCCGGGCGCACCCCGCCACACCCCCTCCCGGGCCGGTTGGGGCGACTTACGGCCGGTGGGGGTTCGGAGAGCACTTGCGGCAACCCCGGACCGCCCCTTCACCCACCCACCGGGGATCAGGCGCATGACGAAACGGAGGGGGCGGGGTCGTAGGGGTGGCGTTCTGGACTGTGGAGCATATTTGGGTGCACAACCCGGAGCGATCAATCCGAGTACCTGAGGCACCTAAATGTGCTGTCCAGAATGGCAGCCCCGGAGGCCCCGAACCCGGCCCCCCAACAACGCGCGTCGGGGCGCCCAGACCTTGCCGGGCACACGGGCGGGAGGGTGGGGAAAAGGCGAAGCCTAAGAGCGGAGGTCGACGAGGACCGGGGGGGCGTGCTCACCGTTGACGGCAGTCAACGACAGCACCGCATGCCCCGCAGGCACCACATGCGCCAGGTCCGACGCGGACCACCGCTCCCGCTCGACCTTCCGCACCGTCACGGACTCCGCCGTGACCGCCTTCCCCGTGACGAGCCGCCGCACGGTGTGCAGCACACGCGTGAGCGGCTCGTCCGCGATGATCTGGCGGTTCGTGACGTCCTGGACGTCCACCCATTCCTTGCCCCAGACCTCCGCGAAGCGGGCCCCGTCCCAGGCAGTGACGCCGGAGAGCGCGGCCCGGCAGCCCACCGCGCCGAGGAGGGCGGCACGCAGGGGCTCGGGGACGTCGTCGAGGGTGCGGAGGGTGAGGACGGCCCCGGCGTTCGCGGAGCGCATCCGCTGGAGGCCGCGCACCGATTCCGCGGTGACCGTGTGGGACGCGTCGTCGAGGACGAGGCAGGCGAAGAGGGAACGGTCCTGCCGGGCGACGGCGCACTCCGCGAACTGGGCGAGGACGAGCCGCGCGAGGATGCGGGAGACCTCGGCGTGGCCGCGTTCGGGGAGGTCGATGCGGACCCGGAGGGGGTGCTCGAGGCCGCGCAGGGAGAAGGGGTGGCTGCCGCCGGTGGTGTCGAAGAAGCCGGCGAACGCGGGGCGGTCGAGGAGTGCGATGCGGTCGGCGAGCAGGGGCCCCGCGTCGCCGGGGCGGGCGGACTGGCGCTCGCGGGCGTCGAGTTCGCGCAGCTGGGCCTGGGCGGCGGGGCCGCGCTCCTGGAGGGCGGCGCGGAGCGCGGCCAGGGCCGCGGGCGTGCCGTCGAGGAGTTCGCGCAGTTCGGGGACGGAGGGGAAGCGGCCGTGGGCGGCGTGGAAGGGCCCGAGCAGTTGGGCCAGGGCCGTGGCGGCGCGCCGGCTGTCGCCGCCGGGGAGGGCGGCGGCGAGGTCGCCGACGAGGGCTTCGGCGAGGAAGCCGGCGGCCTCGTCGGGGTCGGCGGCGCCGCCGTACAGGTCGAGGTCGTACGCGGAGTCGGGGCGGCCGATCTTGACGACGACGTCGAAGGACTCGTCCGGGGCGAGCCGCGCCCCGTCGGTGCCGACGGCGACGACCGCCGCCCGCCCGGCGAGGGCCTGGAGGCACAGGAACTCCAGGACGGGCCGCACGAGGCGGACGGTCTTGCCCGAGCCGGGCGGACCGACGGCGAGCAGGGAGGTGCCGAGGACGGAGGTGTCGAGGGCGAATCCGGCGCCGCGGTGGCTGCGGGGATTGCGTTCGTCCTCGGAGGCGGTGCCGATGCGGACCTGTCCGGCGAACAGGTCGTGCGCGGCGGCGCGCACCGGCAGGTCGCGGGCGCCGCTGGGGTGGGCGCAGGCGGCGGCGCCGTAGCGGAGCACCGTGTCGGTGAAGGCGGGGAGCCGGCCGGGCTCGGAGCGGACCGACTGCCAGGCGCGGGTCAGCCGCGCGAAGTCGACGTCGTTCATGCGCCCGGCGCGTGCGTCCCCGGCGAGCCGGTCCGCGGCGTCGGCAGCGCCGTTGTCGCGCAGGGCGGGGAATTCCGCCGGGTCCTGCCGCGGGTCGGCGGGCGGGCGGGCGGAGGCGGCCGGATCCTCCTCGCGGCCCCGCCGGAGCGGGGCGGAGATGTAGCGGCGCCACATCTCGGGCCAGCGGCCGAGCCGGGCGAAGAATACGAGGATTCCCAAGGCGACAATGCTGATGTACGCCAACCACGCCACCATAAAGGCAGGTTTGTTAGTTCCGTCCCCTCCCACCCATGACTGGGGCGTCAATGCGTAAAGGGGCCAGAGCCAGTAGCTGCCGAGGTAGCCGTTCCACAGCAGCGACCACAGCAGCCAGCCGCCGAGGAAGGCGATGACGGCGCCACTGATCAGCTGGCGGCCCGGCACGGCCTCGGGGTCGTCCGCGGGTCGGGCGCGGTGGCCGTGGCGCCACACGCCGGGCTCGGTGGCGGGGCGCGGGGCGCGCAGCCAGGCGATGAAGCCGGCGCCGTCGGGGCCGGCGGGCGGGGTGCCCTCCGGGGGCGCGGGCCAGGTGCCGGGGGCCGGGCGGGCGCCGGGGGCGGTGGTGGGCGGCGGGGGCGTGCCGGTGCGGCCCTTGTCGGTGGCCGGACTGCGGCCGCCGGGGTCGCCGGGTCCGGGCCGTGCGCCGGGGACCGGGGGCGGTCCCGAGGGCACGGGTGGGACGCCCGGCACCGGCCGGGCGCCCGGAACGGGCGGTGTGCCCGGGCCCGTACCGCCGGGCGGAGGCGCCGCAGGCCTCCCGTGCGTACCGTCGATGTCCATCGCGTGTGCCACCCCTCGCAGGTCCGCACTCAATGTAGTCGAGCGGCCACCCGGGTCCGAAGGATCTTGGCACGCTCATGTCCGTCACGTCGAAGAGAGTTCGTAGAGTGCGCCCCCGCGGCGTGTGCGGGGTACCGCCGTACGGGCTTAGCCTGCGGGAAAGGACACCGGTTCGAAGGAGTACGCCCGCCATGACCGATCTGGCCCAGGAGCGCCGCCTCGTCACCCCGATCCCCGGCCCCAAGTCGCAGGAGCTGCTGGCGCGCAAGGCTGCTGCGGTCGCGAACGGCGTCGGTGTGACCCTGCCCGTCTTCGTCACCCGGGCCGGCGGCGCCGTGCTGGAGGACGTGGACGGCAACTCGCTGATCGACTTCGGTTCCGGTATCGCCGTGACCTCGGTCGGCAACAGCGCGGAGGCGGTCGTCCGCCGTGCCTCGGCGCAGCTCGCCGACTTCACGCACACCTGCTTCATGGTGACGCCGTACGAGGGCTACGTGGAGGTCGCCGAGGCCCTCAACGAGCTGACGCCGGGCGACCACGAGAAGCGCACGGCGCTGTTCAACTCCGGTGCCGAGGCGGTCGAGAACGCGGTGAAGATCGCCCGCGCGTACACCAGGCGCCAGGCCGTCGTGGTCTTCGACCACGGCTACCACGGCCGCACCAACCTGACGATGGCGCTGACGGCGAAGAACATGCCGTACAAGCACTCGTTCGGCCCCTTCGCGCCCGAGGTCTACCGGGTGCCGCTGGCCTACCCCTACCGCTGGCTGACCGGCGCGGAGAACTGCGCGGACGAGGCGGCCGCCCAGGTGATCGACATGATCACCAAGCAGGTCGGCCCGGAGAACGTGGCCGCGATCGTGATCGAGCCGATCCAGGGCGAGGGCGGCTTCATCGAGCCGGCCAAGGGCTTCCTGCCGAAGATCGTGGAGTTCGCGCGCGAGAACGGCATCGTCTTCGTCGCGGACGAGATCCAGACCGGTTTCTGCCGCACCGGCCAGTGGTTCGCGTGCGAGGACGAGGGCATCGTCCCGGACCTGATCACCACGGCCAAGGGCATCGCCGGCGGTCTGCCGCTGGCCGCCGTGACGGGCCGCGCGGAGATCATGGACGCCGCGCACTCGGGCGGTCTCGGCGGCACCTACGGCGGCAACCCGGTGGCCTGCGCGGCCGCGCTGGGGGCCATCGAGACGATGCGGGAGCTGGACCTCAACGCGAAGGCCCGCCGTATCGGCGAGGTCATGCTGGGCCGGCTGCGCGGGATGCAGGAGAAGTTCGACGTCATCGGCGAGGTCCGCGGCCGCGGCGCCATGATCGCGGTGGAGCTGGTGGAGCCCGGGACCAAGAACCCGAACGCGGCCGCCACGGCCGCCCTGGCGAAGGCCTGCCACGCGGAGGGCCTGGTGGTCCTGACCTGTGGCACCTACGGCAACGTGCTGCGCTTCCTGCCGCCGCTGGTGATCGGCGAGGACCTGCTGAATGAGGGTCTGGACATCATCGAGAGCGCGTTCACCCGCCTGTGACCAGGTATTTCCCTGGTGCCGGGGAACTCCCGGCACCCACAGTGAAGAAGGTGTGCGGGCCTGATGGCGGGAGGGTGCAACCCCTGTCCGGCCCTCC
The DNA here is from genome assembly GCF_040644455.1 of Streptomyces sp. NPDC046977. Lineage (NCBI taxonomy): Bacteria > Bacillati > Actinomycetota > Actinomycetes > Kitasatosporales > Streptomycetaceae > Streptomyces > Streptomyces sp. NPDC046977. Next base: position 144,649 of record NZ_JBEYWO010000022.1, on the reverse strand, counting down.
GCCCGTGACGTACGGTTTCCGCAGATGGAAGAAACACCCCGTCTGCGGAAGTCCGCGGGCGACACTTTGCCGGTGACTCCCCATCACCGGTGCAGCTGTGCCCTCGCGCACACCGCCGAAGCCGCAGGCTCCGGCAATCCTCGCCGATCGGTCGGCCGCTTGTCCCAAACCCCCCGGGACGGGCGGCACGGCGATCGTTCTGGCCGCCCCGGAACTCTCCCCCCTGTTCCGGGGCGGCCAACTTCTCTGCTGATCGTCGTGTGCACGGCGCTCTTCGGACTGCTGACCTGGCAGGAAGCGGTTCGCGGGCGCCTGCTGGCGTGGGACGGTCCCCTTCGCGGCGCGCTCGCGGGTCCTGCCGCGCACCCGGCCGGGGCCGGTTCGCCCGTCGCGCAGTTCTTCGCCGACCTGGGCAACGCGCAGATCGCCGTGCCGGTACTCATAGCGGCAATGGTCTGGACCACGTGGTGTCTGCGGCGGGCGGGACGGCCCCGCTGGTGGCTGCCGGCGCTCGCGTACGCCGCGGCGATGGCCGCGGTCCCCCTGCTGGTGAGCCTGCTCAAGCCACTGATCGGCCGGGCGGGTCCGGGTTCGCTGACGCTCTCCCCCGGCTACCCGGGGCTCTACCCCTCCGGCCATGCCGCCACCGCCGCCGTCGCGTACGGGGGCGCGGCGCTGCTGCTGGCGCACCTCCTGCTACGCACGGCGGCACGGCGGCTGCTGGGCGCGGCCGCCGTGCTGCTGAACATCGCGGTGGGGGTCTTCCTCGTCCGGTGCGGCTACCACTGGCCGCTCGACGTCGTGGGGAGCTGGCTGCTGTGCGGCGCCCTGCTGGCGGGCGCCGCCCTCGCGGTCAGTTGTTGGTCGGGAAACCGAGGTTGATGCCGCCGTGGCTCGGGTCGAGCCACCGCTGCGTGACGGCCTTGCCGCGGGTGAAGAAGTGGACGCCGTCGGGGCCGTAGGCGTGGGTGTCGCCGAAGAGCGAGGCCTTCCAGCCGCCGAAGGAGTAGTAGGCCACCGGCACCGGGATCGGCACGTTGATGCCGACCATGCCGACCTCGACCTCGTGCTGGAAGCGGCGTGCGGCGCCGCCGTCGTTGGTGAAGATGGCCGTGCCGTTGCCGTACGGGTTGGAGTTGATCAGCTCCAGGCCCTCGTCGTAGGAGCCCACCCGGACCACGGACAGGACCGGGCCGAAGATCTCGTCGTTGTAGACCGACATGCCGGGCTTGACGTCGTCGAAGAGGGTCGGGCCGAGCCAGAAACCGCCCTCGGTGGCGTCGCCGGTGACGGCGTGCTCGCGGCCGTCGACGGCGAGGGTCGCGCCGTCGGCGAGGCCCGCGTCGAGGTAGGACGTCACCTTGTCGCGGTGCGCGCCGGTGACCAGGGGCCCCATCTCGGACGTGGCGCTGCAGCCGGGGCCGACCGTCAGACCGGCCATCCGCTCCTTGATCTTCCCGACCAGTTCGTCGCCGACGGGGTCGACCGCGACCAGGACGGAGACGGCCATGCAGCGCTCGCCGGCCGCGCCGAAGCCGGCGTTGACGGCGGCGTCGGCGGCCAGGTCCAGGTCGGCGTCGGGCAGCACCAGCATGTGGTTCTTGGCGCCGCCGAGTGCCTGGACCCGCTTGCCGTAGCGGGTGCCGGTCTCGTAGACGTAGCGGGCGATCGGGGTGGATCCGACGAAGGAGACGGACTTGATGTCCGGGTGCTCCAGGAGGCGGTCGACGGCGACCTTGTCGCCGTGCACGACGTTGAAGACACCGTCGGGCAGCCCGGCCCGCTTCCACAGCTCCGCGAGGAAGTTGGCGGCGGAGGGGTCCTTCTCGGAGGGCTTGACGACGACCGTGTTGCCCGCGGCGATGGCGATCGGGAAGAACCACATCGGCACCATGGCCGGGAAGTTGAACGGCGAGATGATCGCGACCGGGCCGAGCGGCTGGCGGATGGAGTAGACGTCGATGCCGGTCGAGGCCTGCTCGGTGAAGCCGCCCTTGATCAACTGCGGGATGCCGCAGGCGTACTCGACGACCTCGATGCCGCGGGCGATCTCGCCCAGGGCGTCGGAGTGCACCTTGCCGTGCTCGGAGACGATGATCGCGGCGAGCTCGTCGCGCTGGGCGTTCAGCAGCTCCCGGAAGGCGAAGAGCACCGCGGTGCGCTTGGCGACGGAGGCGTTGCGCCACTCCTTGAACGCGGCGGCGGCCGCGCCGACGGCCTGGTCGACCTCCGCGATCGCCGCGAAGTCCACCCGCCCGGTGACGGCGCCGGTCGCCGGGTCGTACACGTCGCCGTGGCGCTCCGCGGTACCGGCCCACGCCTGCCCGGCGATCCAGTGCGTGATGTGCTTGTCGGTCACGGCTGTTCTCCCTGTCGTCCCGCACGTCCTTCGCTGCCAGTCTCACCAGGCGGGAGGCAGGCCTCAAGCACCAAGGTGTCGGCGACCGGGGCGTTCGCTTTACATGTCGTACAGATCGTCGGGGCGCTCCATGCCCTCCATGAGGTCGAGCCGGATGTCCTGGGCCCACGCGAAGGCCCAGCGCTTGAGGTCGGCGACCTCTGCGGCCTCCAGGCCGCGGGCGGCGTAGGCGCGGTCGTCGGCCCCGACCAGTTTGTCCAGGCGGTCGGCGAGCGCGCCGGGCTCGAAGTCCTCGTCGCGGCGCACCGCCATCGACAGCAGCTCCCCGGGGGCGAACCACGCGGCCATGGCCCGGACGTCGACGAGGTCGCCGGGCAGGGCCCGGTCGACGAGCGCGGCCACCTTCAGCGCGGCGCAGTCCTCCAGCGCGACGACCGGCACCGGCCGGGACAGGCCCAGGCCGATCGGGACCGGCGGGTGCGACAGCGGCTCCTTGGCGATGTGCACGGTGTACGCGAGCGATCCGGGCAGCGCCGCGGTGAACTGCGCGGACAGCGGGGTGCGGGGCAGGTCGGCGACCTCGTACCCGGCGGCGGTGCACGCGGCCTCCAGCGCCGCGGCGATCCGCCCGACCGAGGTGGAGCTGAACATCACCAGGTCCAGGTGGCGGGAGGGGGCGCCGCGCAGCCCGTGGGCGTGGACCGCGTGACCGCCGGCGAGCGCCAGGCCGTGCTGCTCGCAGACGGGCAGCACGGTCTCCAGGAACGCGGCGTGGCCCGGCGCGAGTGCCACGTCAGGCCGCCGCCGTCGGGTGTGCGGAACGGATCATGGAACCAGTGTCGCGCACCGGGGCCCGTGGCCCCCGCGTCACTCTTCCGTGTCGCGGGGCCGGTGCACCGCGAGGTGGGCGGCGGCCTCGTGCATGGCGAGTTCGAGGACGCCGGGGTCGGTGAGGTGGCCGGTGCCGTCCGGCGGGACGAGCCAGCGCACGCCGCCGGTCGCCCGGCCCGGGTACGGCACGACGATCCAGGTGCCGTTCCCCGCGGTGCGCACACCGGTGCCGATCCAGCGGGCGGCGGTGCCCGGCGGTACGAGGAATCCCATGCGGGAGTCGCCGAAGTCCGCCAGGACGGGGCCGGGCCGGTCGACGAGCCGGGTCAGCACGTCGAGTGTGGGGTAGCCGAGCTCGCCGGTGAGGATGAGGACGTCCCAGAGCCGCCCGGCGGGCAGGAGCGTCACCCCGAGGGGGTTGCGCTCCCATTCCCACCGGGTGGTCTCGGGGTCGGGTGCCACGGAAACCAGCCATTCGACCGCGCCGCGCGCGCCGGTGCCGACCATGCCGGTTCCTCCGTTCCGTGTGTGCGTGTCTGTCTGTCACACGGTGAGAGGGCCGCGGGGGCCGATCATTACGCGAGTTTTCGGATCTTTCGCCGGTGATTCCCGTCACACCCCGCCGGGAGGGGCCCCCGGGTGCTCCGGTCTCAGCTGTCGAAGCCGAGCCCGAGCCGGTCCATCGCTTTCAGCCACAGGTTGCGGCGGCCCGCGTTGCGGTCGGCGCGGCCCATCGACCACTTGGTCAGGCCGATCCCGGCCCAGGCCAGCGGCTCGGGCGGGAAGGGCATCGGCTTGCTGCGCACCATCTCCAGCGCGGTGCGCTCGGTGGTCTCCCCGGCCAGCAGGTCGAGCATGACGTCGGCGCCGAAGCGGGTCGCGCCGACGCCGAGGCCGGTGTAGCCGGCGGCGTAGGCCACCCGTCCGCCGTGGGCGGTGCCGAAGAAGGCGGAGAAGCGCGAGCAGGTGTCGATCGCGCCGCCCCAGGCGTGCGTGAAGCGGACGCCCTCCAGTTGGGGGAAGCAGCGGAAGAAGTGTCCGGCGAGCTTCAGGTAGGTCTCCGGGCGCTCGTCGCGCGCGGCGTCCAGGCGCCCGCCGTAGGGGTAGATGGCGTCGTAGCCGCCCCACAGGATGCGGTGGTCGGCGGTGAGCCGGAAGTAGTGGAACTGGTTGGCGCTGTCGCCGAGTCCCTGGCGCCGCTTCCAGCCGATCGCGCCGAGCTGGCCGGCGTTGAGCGGCTCGGTCATCAGGGCGTAGTCGTAGACCGGGACGACGTAGTGGCGCACCCGCTTGACCAGCGAGGGGAAGACGTTGGTGCCGAGCGCGACGTGCCGGGCGAAGATCCGTCCGTACGGGGTGCGGACGGCCATGCCGGAGCCGTTGCGGGCGAGCCCGGTGGCGCGGGTGTGCTCGTAGACCCGTACGCCCAGTTCCTCGCAGGCGCGTTTGAGGCCCCAGGCCAGTTTGGCCGGGTGGAGCATGGCGACGCCGGTGCGGTCCCACAGGCCGCCGACGAAGGTGGGCGAGTCGACCTCGGCGCGCACCTGCTCGCGGTCGAGGACCTCCAGTTCGACGCCGTGCCGGGCCGCCTCCTCGGCGGCGGCGCGCAGGGCGTCGAACTGGTAGGGCTCGGTGGCCACGTCGATCTCGCCGGTGCGCTCGAAGTCGCAGTCGATGGAGTAGCGGGCGACCGCCTCCTCGATGCCGTCGAGGTTGCGGTTGCCGAGCTCGTGCAGTGCGGCGAACTCACCCGGCCAGCGGGCGAGTCCGTTGGCCAGGCCGTGGGTGAGGCTGGCGGCGCAGAAGCCGCCGTTGCGGCCGGACGCCGCCCAGCCTGCCTCCTTGCCCTCGACGAGGACGACATCGCGCCGCGGGTCGCGCTCCTTGGCCAGCAGCGCGGTCCACAGCCCGGTGTAGCCGCCGCCGACCACCAGCAGGTCGCAGTGCTCGTCGCCGACGAGCGCGGATCCCGCCCGCGGCCTGCCGGGGTCCTCCAGCCAGTACGGTGTCGGCTGCGCGTCGGCGAGCGAACGGGCTGGATCCATGGGTTCTCACACCTTTGGGGATGCGGGGGGTCGGGGCCGACACATGTCGTGACCGGCCTACGTATGGGCCTTCCTGCGGCGTCCCAGCAGCTGTCCGGCGACCACGCAGAGCACGGCCACCGCGAACATCAGCGTGCCGATGACGTTGACCTGGACGGGCAGTCCCTTCTGGGCGGCGCCCCAGACGAACATCGGGAACGTCACCGTGGTGGGTCCCGCGTTGAACTGCGTGATGATGAAGTCGTCGATGGAGATGGCGAAGCTCAGCAGGGCGCCGGCCGCGATGCCGGGCGCGGCGATCGGGAAGGTGATCCGCCAGAACGTGGACCACGGTGTGGCGTACAGGTCCTGGGCGGCCTGCTCCAGCCGGGGGTCCATGCTCATCACGCGCGCCTTGACCGCCGTCACCACGAAGCTGAGGCAGAACATGATGTGCGCAATGAGGATGGTCCAGAAGCCGAACTGGATGCGCATGTTGAGGAACAGGGTGCCGAGCGAGGCACCCATGACGATCTCGGGCATCGCCATCGGCAGCCAGATCAGCCCGGTGACCGGCCCGCGGCCGCGGAAGCGGTGGCGGGCGAGCGCGAAGGCGACCATGGTGCCCAGCACGGTGGCGCCGATCGTGGCGAGGACGGCGATCTCCAGGGACAGCGACACCGAGTCGCACATGTCGCCGACGCCGCAGGGGTTCTGCCAGGCGTCGAGCGAGAAGTGGTTCCAGGAGTAGTTGAAGCGTCCCTTGGGCTGGTTGAAGGAGAAGATCAGGACGATGACGTTGGGGAGCGTCATGTACGCCAGTGCGGCGACCCCGGCGAAGACGACCAGGTGGCGGCGCACCCAGGTGAGAACGGGCATCAGACCAGCTCCTCCGTTCCCGCCTTGCGGATGTACACCGAGACGATCACCAGGATCACGGCCATGAGCATGAACGACAGCGCGGCGGCCGTCGGGTAGTCGAGCACCGTCAGGAACTTCGACTGGATGACGTTGCCGATCATCTGCTCGCTGGGGCTGCCGAGCAGTTCGGCGTTGATGTAGTCGCCCGAGGCCGGGATGAAGGTGAGCAGCGTGCCGGCCACGACGCCGGGCAGCGAGATCGGGAACGTCACCTTGCGGAAGGTGGTGAACGGCCGGGCGTACAGGTCGCCGGCCGCTTCGTGCAGCCGCGGGTCGATGCGTTCGAGCGAGGTGTACAGCGGAAGGATCATGAAGGGCAGGAAGTTGTAGGTCAGTCCGCACACCACCGCCAGCGGCGTGGCGAGCACGCGGTCGTCGGCGGTGAGGCCCAGCGCGGCGGTGGCGTTGAGTATGTGCAGCTTGTCCAGCACCGAGACCACGACGCCGTCGTCGGCCAGGATCGTCTTCCAGGCCAGGGTCCGGATCAGGAAGCTGGTGAAGAACGGCGCGATGACCATCACCAGCAGCACATTGCGCCAGCGGCCGGCCTTGAAGGCGATGGTGTACGCGAGCGGGTAGCCGACGGCCAGGCACAGCACGGTGGCGATGCCCGCGTAGACCAGCGACCGCAGGTAGAAGACGTCGTACTCCTGGAAGGCGTCCCAGTAGGTCGCGAAGTGCCAGGTGACGTGGTAGCCGGTCTCCAGTGAGCCGGTCTGCACGGAGGTCGAGGCCTGGTAGACCATCGGGGCCACGAAGAAGACCAGCAGCCACAGGATGCCGGGCAGCAGCAGCCAGTACGGGACGAGTCTGCGGCGTCTGGCGGCCGCGCCGGGGGGTGCCGGCGGGAGCTGCGCGGGCGCGCCCGCGGGTGCCGGGGAGAGGGCGGCCATTACGCGCTGACCTCCCCCGCCTCGATGTCCTGGGCGGCGTCGAGGCCGAAGGTGTGGGCCGGGCTCCAGTGCAGAACGACGTCGGCGCCGGGCACCAGGCGGCCGTCGCGCTCCACGTTCTGCGCGAAGACGGCGAGTTCGGGGCACCAGGGGCTGTTGACGACGTACTGCGTGGAGACGCCGGTGAAGCTCGCGTCCACGATGCGGCCGGTCATGGAGTTGCGTCCGGTGGGGATGTCGTCGGCGTCGTCGGCGTGCACGATGGTGATCTTCTCGGGGCGCACTCCGGCGAGGACCTTGTCGCCGGACTGCGCGCTCCTGGCGGCGCAGCGCGCGGCGGGCATGACCAGCCGCCGGTCGCCGACGCTGAGCAGCAGGTCGTCGCTGCTGGTGCCGGAGATCTGGGCCTCGATCAGATTGGACTGGCCGAGGAAGTTGGCGACGAAGGTGGTGCGCGGGTTCTCGTACAGGTCGGTGGGGGCGCCGAGTTGCTCGATGCGGCCGGCGTTCATCACCGCGATGGTGTCGGCCATGGTCATGGCCTCCTCCTGGTCGTGCGTCACGTGCACGAAGGTGATGCCGACATCGGTCTGGATGCGCTTGAGCTCCAGCTGCATCTGGCGCCGGAGTTTGAGGTCCAGGGCGCCGAGCGGCTCGTCGAGCAGCAGCACCTTGGGGTGGTTGATCAGGGCGCGGGCGACGGCGACGCGCTGCTGCTGGCCACCGGAGAGCTGGTGCGGCTTGCGGCGGGCGAGGTGGCCGAGCTCGACGAGGTCGAGCATGGACTCGACCTGGCTTTTCACGGACTTGATGCCGCGGCGGCGCAGACCGAAGGCGACGTTCTCGTGGATGTCCAGGTGCGGGAAGAGCGCGTAGTTCTGGAAGACGGTGTTGACCGGGCGCTTGTAGGGCGGCAGTGCGGTGACGTCCTGGTCCCCGATGCGGACGGTGCCGGAGGTCGGGTCCTCCAGTCCGGCGACCATCCGCAAGGTGGTGGTCTTGCCGCAGCCGGAGGCGCCCAGGAGGGCGAAGAAGGAGCCTTCGGGGATGGTCAGGTCGAGCGGGTGCACGGCGGTGAAGTCGCCGTAGGTCTTGCCGAGGCCGGTCAGTGTCACGGCGCCGCCGGCGGGGCCGCCGGGTCCGGCCGGCTTGTCGGTGGGCGAAGCGGTCTGCTGGGTCATGTCGTCGAGTCCCTGTCTGCGTGGCCGGTCAGGCGCCGATGAGCTTGGCGAACTTGCCCTCGAAGGCGGTCTCCTCGTCGGCGGTGAGGGACCGGAAGGGATGGGCCTTCGCCTTCATCTCCGCGTTGGGAATGATCAGCGGGTTGTCGGCCACGTCCTTGTCGATCTTGAGCAGCTCCTCGTACACGCCGGAGCAGGGCGTGATGTAGTTGACCCATGCCGACAGTTCGGCGGCGACCGCGGGCCGGTAGTACCAGTCCATGAGCAGCTCGGCGTTCTTGCGGTGCTTGGAGCCCGCCGGGACCAGCATGTTGTCCGTCGAGTACAGGTAGCCGGCGTCGGGGATCACGAACTTGATCTCGGGGTTGTCGGCCTGGAGCTGGACCAGGTCACCGGCCCAGGCCACGCAGGCCGCGATGTTCCCCGAGGCCAGGCCGTCGGTGTACTCGTTGCCGGTGAACTGGCGGATCTGCTTGCTGTCCACGGCCTTCTGGACCCGGGCGACGGCGGCGTCGAAGTCGTCGGCGGTGAAGGACTCCGGCCGCTTGCCGAGGTCCAGCAGCGTCATGCCGATGGTGTCGCGCATCTCGCTCAGCATCGCGACCCGGCCCTTGAGGGAGGGGTCGTCGAGCAGCTGGGAGATGCTGGCGACCTTCTTCCCCTTGGTGGCCTTCTCGTTGTACGCGATGACCGTCGCGATGCCCTGCCAGGGGTAGGAGTGGGCGCGCCCCGGGTCCCAGTCCGGGTTGCGGAAGCGCTGCTCCAGGTTGGTGAAGGCGTTCGGCAGGTACGTGGGGTCCAGCGGCTGCGCCCAGCCGAGCCGGATCATCCGGGCCGCCATCCAGTCGGTGAGGACGACCAGATCACGGCCGGTGGACTGGCCGGCCGCGAGCTGCGGTTTGATCTTGGCGAAGAACTCGACGTTGTCGGTGATGTCGTCGGTGTACTTGACCTTGATCCCGGTCTTCTTCTCGAAGGCCTCCAGGGTCGGCATGTGCTTCTCGTCGTCGCTCATGTCGATGTAGAGCTGCCAGTTGGAGAAGACCAGCGACTTGTCCTTGTCGGACAGGTCGTCGCTCCTCACACCGCCCCGGTTGCCGGCGGCGGCCGGGATGCCGCACGCGGTCAGGGCCGCGGCGCCCGCGACACCGAGACCGGCGCCCAGCACCCGGCGCCGGCTGAGGGAGGCCCTCCCGCCGGCCAGGCTGCGTTCCCACGCGGTGCGTACGGGCTCGGACAGGCCCTCGAACATCTCCATGGCGGTGCTGCCTCCAGAGGCGGAATTGCGTGGGACGGACGGGCGTACGGGCCGGTGGGGGCGGTCCGGGGGCCGGCGGCCGGGGTCAGCGGTCGCCGAAGACGGTGCGGTGCCACTCCTTGCGGGCCACCGCGGTGTTGTCGTACATCACATGCTTGACCTGGGTGTACTCGTCGAAGGAGTACGCGGACATGTCCTTGCCGTAGCCGGAGGCCTTGGAGCCGCCGTGCGGCATCTCGCTGATGATCGGGATGTGGTCGTTCACCCAGACGCAGCCCGCCTTGATCTCGCGGGTGGCGCGTCCGGCGCGGAAGACGTCGCGGGTCCACGCGGACGCCGCCAGGCCGTAGGGCGTGTCGTTGGCCAGATCCAGACCCTCATCATCGCTGTCGAACGGCAGCACGACCAGTACCGGGCCGAAGATCTCCGACTGGACGATCTCGCTGTCCTGGGCGGCGCCGGTGATCAGGGTCGGCCGGTAGAACGCGCCCGCCGCCGCGGGGGCCTCGCCGCCGGTGACGACGGTGGCGTAGGACCGGGCGCGGTCCACGAATCCGGCGACGCGGTCGCGCTGGGCGTGCGAGATCAGCGGCCCGAGGTCGGTCGCGGCGTCGAAGGGGTCGCCCACGCGGATGCCGGCGAAGAGGTCGGCGACCCCGGCGACGAAGGCGTCGTACAGGGGCCGCTGCACATAGGCGCGAGTGGCCGCCGTGCAGTCCTGGCCGGTGTTGATCAGGGCACCGGCGACGGCGCCGTGCACGGCGGCCTCCAGGTCGGCGTCGTCGAAGACGACGAACGGCGCCTTGCCGCCGAGTTCCAGGTGCAGGCGCTTGACGGTGGCGGTCGCGATCTCGGCGACGCGCCTGCCGACGGCGGTGGAGCCGGTGAAGGACGTCATCGCGACATCGGGGTGCCCGACCAGGTGCTCGCCCGCGGGCCGGCCGGCGCCGGTGACGATGTTGACCACGCCGTCCGGGAGGCCGGCCTCGCCGGCCGCCTGGGCGAACATCAGCGAGGTCAGCGGCGTCAGTTCGGCGGGCTTGAGCACGATGGTGTTGCCCGCGGCGACGGCCGGGAGGATCTTCCAGGCGGCCATCTGCAGCGGGTAGTTCCACGGCGCGACGGACCCGACGACGCCGACCGGCTCGCGGCGCACATAGGACGTGTGGTCGCCGGAGTACTCTGCCGCGGCCCTGCCTTCCAGGTGGCGGGCGGCCCCGGCGAAGAAGGCGGTGTTGTCGATCGTGCCGGGGACGTCGAACTCGGTGGTCAGCCTCAGCGGCTTGCCGCACTGCAGCGACTCGGCCCAGGCGAACTCCGCCGCCCGCTCCGCCAGTACGGCCGCAAAGCGGTGCAGGGCGTCGGAGCGGGCCGCGGGGGTGGCGCCCGCCCAGCCGGGCAGGGCGGCCTTCGCGGCGGCGACGGCCGCGTCCACGTCGGCGGTGCCGGCCAGCGCATACTGGTGCACGGCCTTGCCGGTGGCGGGGTCGACCACGGTGTGGTCGTGGCCGGACGTGCCCAGGCGGAGTTCTCCGGCGATGTACTGGGCCCCCTCAGCGAACCGTTCCTGTACATCGAACGCGCCATGCGCACTGAGGGCCATCGTCTTCTCCTCGGATCCGCTCGGGCTGCGTGGCCAAAGCCTGGATTGGTGGACGATCCTGACAGAGTAGGCTCGCCCCAACAAGTGATTCCGTTGTTTCCTTTTGATTACGCGACGAAATCTGTCTTCATCGGCGACCACTGACGATCCGCCGGCGCCGCTGACGTGGACAATGCCGAACGCCGGCCGCGCCCGGCAACCGACACATCGCATGCCGTGCCCCGGCCGCCCTTACACCCTGCGGGCTACGGTGGAATCGCCGCCCGCGGGCGCGCCTCCCCGTCCGCCCGCCGATCCTGTCCTTCCCTCCACCGGAGGTCGCACCGTGTTCCCCACCGTCGCCGAGGTCCTGCAGCTCGACGCGCTCCGGCGCGGGTCGCCGCAGGTCGTCGCGGGCGCCGACGGGCTCGGCCGCCCGGTGCGCTGGGTCCACGTCAGCGAACTCGCCGACATCGCCGGCATGCTGCACGGCGGCGAACTGGTGCTGACCACGGGCGTCATGCTCCCCGAGGACAAGGAACCGCTCGCCCGGTACATCGACGACCTCGCCGACGTCGGCGCCGCGGGCCTGGTCGTCGAACTCGGCCGCCGGTACGCCGACACCCTGCCGCGGCCGCTGGTGCGGGCCGCCGAGCGGCGCGGGCTGACACTCGTCGCGCTCCGCAACGAGGTGCGGTTCGTCGCCGTCACCGAGGCCGTGCACGCGCACGTCGTGGACGCCCAGCTCAGCGAGTTGCGGGCCTCCGAGGCGATCCACCAGACCTTCAACGAGCTGTCCGTGGAGGGCGCCGAGGCCGACGAGATCGTCCGCGAGGTCGCACGCATCGCGGGCGCGCCCGTCGTCCTGGAGAACCTCTCCCACCAGGTGCTCGCCTTCGACCCGGCGGGCCACGACCCGCAGGCCCTGCTCGACGGCTGGGAGCGCCGCAGCCGCGGCGTCGCCCCGTCCGGACGCACCGGCCACGACCCCCGCACCGGCTGGCTGGTCACCGGGGTCGGGGCGCGCGGCCGCGACTGGGGGCGGCTGGTCGTCGTCGGTGAACCGCTCCCGGACACCGCGCCGGCGGCGGACCAGCGCCCGCACCCGCACACCGTGCTCCTCGAACGCGGCGCCGCCACCCTCGCCCTGAACCGCCTGCTGGAACGCGACCGCGAGTCGCTGGAACGCCAGACCCACCGCACGCTGCTGTCCGGAATCCTCACCCACGCCCTCACCGTCTCCGACGTCGCCCTGCGCGCCCGGGCGATCGGCGTGCCCCTGGAGGGGCGCCGGCTCGTCGGCGTCATGCTGCGGCTGCGCGGCGCGGGCGTCGCCGCGGCCCTGGAGGCGCAGGCCAGACTGCGGGACTTCACCGAGACCGCGGGCCAGGCCGTGCGCGACCGGGGGCTGACCGCGCTCACCGGCACGCTCGACGACGGCGCGGTCGGCGTCCTGGTCTCCCTCGGCCCCGCCGACGACGAGCACAGCGCGCTGGAGGGCTTCGCCGCGGCCCTCACCCGGCTGACCGAGCCCGCCCCCGACGGCGGCCCGGCCTTCGTCATGGCCGCCGGCTCCTCCGTCGGATCGCTGCGCGACGCCCGCCGGACCCTGCTGGAGGCCGCCCAGGTCGCGGACGCCGCGCTGCACGGCGCCCGGCAGGAGGGGGGCAGGACGGGCGGCGGACGCGCCTACTACCGGCTGCCCGACGTGCGGCTGCGCGGACTGCTGCACCTGCTGCGCGACGACGCCCGCCTCCAGACGTACGTCGAGCGCGAACTCGGCCCGCTGCTGGCGCACGACGCCGAACACGGCACGGACCTCGTGCGCATCCTCGCCGTCTACCTGGAGAGCGGCCGCAACAAGTCCGCGGCGGCGGACGCCGCGCACCTGTCACGGCCCTCCTTCTACGACCGGCTGCACCGCGTGGAGCGCGTCCTCGGCGTCGACCTGGACCAGGTGGAGTCCTGCCTGTCGCTGCATGTGGCGCTGCTCGCGCTGGAGGCGGTGCGGCGGTAGGCCGGCCGCGGCGGCAGGTCAGGGAAGCGGCAACTCCCAGTAGGTGTAGTCGTAGTTGTAGCCCGGGGCGATCTCGACCTGGAACCTGCCGTCCGGGTCGTCGTCGGGAACGATCACGGTGACGTCGGACGTCACCGTGGCGCCGGAACGCAGTTCGGAGGGCAGCCCGCGGCCGCGCGTGACGTCCTCCAGGGTGTTGTCGTCCTCCTCCTCGGCGTAGGCGTTGGCCTCGGATTCCTCCGTGTCGGCGGTCTGGTCACCGGTGTTCTCCACGGTCACCGTGAAGGTCACGGCGGTGCCGTCGGAGACCGCGTCAGCGGGCGCGCCGCCGGCCGCGTGCGCGGCGGAGACGGTCACCACCACGCCGTCGTCGTACGTCACGGGGCTGCCGGCCGCCATCGGCGTGCCGTACGCGCCCTGGTCCGCGCTGATCAGGTCGTCGTCCATCGCGTCGAACCAGCCGCCGGCGATCCCGCCGACCAGCAGCGCGATCATCGCTCCGGAGATCACCACGGACACGATGCCGAGGATCAGGCCGGTCAGCGCCTGGCCGCGGTTGGTCGCCTCGCCGCGGCGCACGATCCGCAGGCCGACGATGCCGAAGACCAGCGCCGCCAGGCCGAGGGGCAGGCCGAGGAACGCCCCGAAGCACGCGATGCCGAGGATCGCCCCGATGATGCCGAGCACCATCGCGGTCACGCCGAACCCGTTGCGCGGGGCGGGCTGCCCCCAGGCCCCGTACGGGCCGCCGGGGTAGCCCGGATAACCCGGGTACCCCGGGTAGTCGGCGTATCCCGGGTGTCCGGGGTGCCCCGGGTACTGCCCCTGCGGCGGGACGGCTCCCCACGGGCCGTACGGGTACGGCTGCGTCGGTGCCTGCGGCGCGGGCGCGTCGGCGGGCACGGGCCGCTTCGTCATCTCCACGCCGGGCGCCTGCGGTATGGGCGGCGGCGCCCACGGATCCCCTGCCCCCGGCGCCTGCGCCTGCGCCGGTGCGCCGGCCACGGGGTACCCCCACGGCCCCGGCTGCGGCGCGCCCGGATACCCCGCCCCGGGCACCGGCGGCGCCCACGGATTGCCCACCGGCGCCGCCGCCTGCGGCTCCGCCGCGCCGAACTCCTGCGCGGGAACGCCGTCGACCGGACCGCCAGGCTGTCCGGCCCCGGGCACCGGCGGGGCCCACGGATTGCCCACCGGGGCCGCCGCCTGCGGCTCCGCCGCGCCGAACTCCCGCACGGGCACACCCTCGACCGGACCGGCCGGCAGGACATCCTCAACCGACGGGACCTCCTCAGCAGCCTGACCGACCGGCACCGCCACGGGCTCCGACGCGGACGCCTGCGGCTCCACCGTTCCGAACTCCCGCGTCGCGACAGGCTCGACTGGACCGGCGGGCTCCAGTGCCGGGTCCTGCGCCTCCACCCCACCGAACTCCCGCACGGGCACACCCTCGACCGGACCGGCCGGCGAGGCATCCTCAACCGACGGGGCCTCCTCGGCCGCCTGACCGACCGGCTCCGGAGCCGGGGCCTGCGGCTCCACCGCATCCGACTCCCGCGCGGGGACGTGCTCGACCGGACCGCCGGGCGGCACCACCTCGGCGGCCTGGCCGTCCGGTGCCGCCGCCTGCGGCTCCGCCGGGGGACGGCGGAAGGCCCGGGTGCGGTCGTCGGGGGTGTCGTCCGGCGGCGGGACGGGGGGCTGGGCGGGGGCGGCGTCGTGGGGCGCCGGGGTCTCGCGGTCGTCGGACATGCGGTGATCCTCCTGGCTACGTCGGGCAATGCTATGGCCTGCGAAGACTGCGGACCGCAACAATTTCGCGTCTACGATGGCCGTTGCCGCCGACCGCTCAGGAGGATCACCGCATGTCCGACACCGTGCCCGCCCTCGACGCCTTCATCGCGGGGCTGCCGAAGGCCGAACTCCACGTCCACCACGTGGGTTCCGCCTCGCCCCGCATCGTCGCCGAGCTGGCCGCGCGGCACCCGGATTCCAAGGTGCCCTCCGACCCCGCCGCACTCGCCGAGTACTTCAGCTTCCGTGACTTCGCCCACTTCATCGAGGTCTACCTGTCCGTCGTCGACCTGATCCGCGACGCGGAGGACGTGCGCCTGCTGACGTACGAGGTCGCCCGCGACATGGTGCGGCAGAACATCCGCTACGCCGAGCTGACCGTGACCCCGTACAGCTCGGTGCGGCGCGGCATCCCGGACCGGGCGTTCGTGGAGGCGATCGAGGACGCGCGCACGGCGGCCGAGAAGGAGCTCGGCATCGTGCTGCGCTGGTGCTTCGACATCCCCGGCGAGGCCGGTCTCGCCTCCGCGGAGGAGACCGCGCGGATCGCGACCGAACTGCGCCCGGAGGGCCTGGTGAGCTTCGGCCTGGGCGGCCCGGAGATCGGTGTGCCGCGCCCGCAGTTCAAGCCGTACTTCGACCGCGCCCGTGCGGCGGGCCTGCGCAGCGTGCCGCACGCGGGCGAGACCACCGGCCCGCAGACGATCTGGGACGCGCTGAACGAGCTGGGCGCCGAGCGCATCGGCCACGGCACCAGCGCCGCGCAGGACCCGCGGCTGCTGGACCACCTGGCCGAGCACCGCATCCCGCTGGAGGTGTGCCCGACCTCCAACATCGCCACCCGCGCGGTGGCCACCCTGGACGAGCACCCGGTGCAGCAGATGGTGGCCGCGGGCGTGCTGGTCACGATCAACAGCGACGACCCGCCGATGTTCGGCACCGACCTCAACTCCGAGTACGCGGTGGCCGCCCGGCTGCTGGAGCTGGACGAGGCGGGCGTGGCCGCCCTGGCCCGGAACGCCGTCGAGGCGTCCTTCCTCGACGCCAGCGGCAAGGCGCGGCTGTCCGCCGAGATCGACGCGTACCTGGCCGGATGGCAGCGCTAGCCGTCGCGCATCGCGGCGACCCGTACCGCCACCGCGAGAACACCCTGCCCTCGCTGCGCAGCGCACTGCGTGCGGGGGCGGACGCGGTGGAGATGGACGTACGGGTGACCCGCGACGGCGTGCCGGTACTGCTGCACGATCCCACCCTCACGCGGCTGTGGGGAGTGGACGCGGCCCTCGCCGGACTGCCCGCGGCCGCCCTGCCGCCGGGGATCCCGACGCTGTACGAGGCGCTGGGCGCCGTCGAGGGGTGCCGGGCGCTGGTCGACATGACGGTGCCGGAGTCGGCGCCCGCGGTCCTGGCCGCGGTGCGGGACGCGGGCGCGGAGGACCGGACGTACTACTGCGGCGAGGCAGCGGTGATGCTCGCCGTCCGGGACCGCGACCCGGCCGCGGAGATCGCGCTCACCTGGAAGACCGCCGCGCCGGTGCCCCCGCTGCTGCTCACGGAGTTGCGGCCGCGCTGGGTCAATCTGCGCTTCGGGCTGGTGCGAAGGCCCCTGGTGGCGTGGGCGCGCGGCGAGGGCCTGCTGGTGGGCGCGTGGACGGCGGACCTGCGGCGTACGATGCGCCGGCTGGAGCGGCTGGGCGTGGACGCCGTCACCTCCAACCGCATCGAGGTGCTGCTCGACGAGCTCGGCGGCCGGCCGGACCCTGCCGCCCGCCGGTGACGGCGGGCGGGGCGTCCGGCCGGGTGCGCCGTGCGTGCTCAGGCCGGGGCGCCCGCGCCTGACAGGGGCCCGGACGGCGCGGCGGCCGCCGGGGGCATCGCCTCCAGCCGCTTGATCATGCGGCGCAGGATCAGCAGCGGGACGACGCCGAAGACGCCGAACGCCATGTCGACCGGCATCCACCACAGCGGCAGGCCCCGCAGCGGGATGCAGATCGCCGCGAGCGGGACGACCCCGGCGCAGGCGATCATGGCCCACTCCACGATCCAGATGTTGCGCACCGCGTCGCGCCAGACGCCGTAGAAGGCGGTGGCGATCACCAGGTGGGCGAAGGCCAGCCAGTCGGTTCCGTAGAACAGGAACGGGTAGTGGGCGTCGGTGGCGTCCAGCCCCTCCCGCACCCGGGAGATCCAGTCGTCGGCGAAGCCGGGAAGGTCCCAGCCGTCCAGCCACCGCACCTCGTGGACGAGCGGGAACGCGGTCACGCCGCTCAGCACCAGGCACACCACGAAGACAACGAGCCAGGCGCGTATACGCTGTTCAAGAGATCTTCGATCCTCCATGCTCCGGAGCGTACGCGCACGCGCCACGGCCCCGGACGCGGGGTCGCGCCGGGGCCGTGGCGGGGGTTCGTGCCGGTGGTGTCAGCCGTCGAGCGAGGTCATGACGTGCTTGACGCGGGTGTAGTCCTCGAAGCCGTAGCCCGACAGGTCCTTGCCGTAGCCGGACTTCTTGAAGCCGCCGTGCGGCATCTCCGCGACCAGCGGAATGTGGGTGTTGATCCACACGCAGCCGAAGTCGAGGCGCTTGGACATGCGCATCGCGCGCGCGTGGTCCTTGGTCCACACCGAGGACGCCAGGGCGTACTCGACACCGTTCGCCCACTCGACGGCCTGGTCCTCGTCGGTGAAGGACTGGACGGTGATGACCGGGCCGAAGACCTCGTTCTGGATGATCTCGTCGTCCTGCTTGAGGCCGGACACCACGGTCGGGGCGTAGAAGTAGCCCTTGTCGCCGACCCGGTGGCCGCCGGTCTCGACCTTGGCGTGCGCGGGCAGGCGCTCGATGAAGCCGGTGACCTGGGCGAGCTGGTTGGCGTTGTTGAGCGGGCCGTACAGCACGTCCTCGTCGTCCGGGGCGCCGGTCTTCGTGTCGGAGGCGGCCTTGGCGAGCTGGGCCACGAACTCGTCGTGGATGGACTCGTGCACCAGGACGCGGGTGGCGGCGGTGCAGTCCTGGCCGGCGTTGAAGTAGCCGGCGACGGAGATGTCCTCGACGGCCTTGGCGATGTCGGTGTCCTGGAAGACCACGACGGGGGCCTTGCCGCCCAGTTCCAGGTGGACCCGCTTGACGTCCTTGGCGGCGCTGGCGGCGACCTGCATGCCGGCCCGCACCGAACCGGTGATGGAGGCCATCGCGGGCGTGGCGTGCTCGACCATCAGCCGGCCGGTGTCGCGGTCGCCGCAGACCACGTTGAAGATGCCCTGGGGCAGGTCCAGTTCGGCGAGGACGCCACCGATGATCTCCGCGATCAGCACAGTGGAGGCGGGCGTGGTGTCCGAGGGCTTCAGGACGACCGTGTTGCCCGCGGCGATCGCCGGGGCGAACTTCCACACGGCCATCATCATCGGGTAGTTCCACGGCGCCACCTGGGCGCAGACGCCGACCGGCTCGCGGCGGACGATGGAGGTCATCCCGTCCATGTACTCGCCGGCGGACCGGCCCTCCAGCATGCGGGCGGCGCCCGCGAAGAAGCGGATCTGGTCGACCATCGGCGGGATTTCCTCGCTCGCGGTCAGCCCGATCGGCTTTCCGGTGTTCTCGCTCTCGACGGCCACCAGCTCGTCCGCGCGCGCCTCGAAGGCGTCGGCGATCTTCAGCAGCGCCTTCTGGCGCTCGGAGGGCGTCTTGTCGCGCCAGACCGGGAAGGCGGCGGCGGCCGCCGCCATGGCGGCGTCGACGTCGGCGGCACCGGACAGCGGGGCGGTCGCGTAGGCCTCGCCGGTGACCGGGTTGACCACGTCCGTGGTGCGCCCGTCGGCGGCGTCGCGGAATTCTCCGTTGATGTAGTTGCGCAAGATACGGAGCTCGCTCACTGCACCTCTCCCTGTCCTGTCCGATGTGTGAGACGCCCCCAGAGTACCCACAGCACTGCGGTATTCGACATAGCCGAAACTCCGCGACAATGGATTCCGTGAGTTTGAGGCCCTAAAACTGCGGATTTCATTGATTGGGGCTTGCGCGACTGCTGACCTCTCATGCACAGTGTGTGCGTGGCCACTCGTACTCCGGATCCCAGAGGCGCCAACAGCACCTTTGTGATCGATTCCGTCTCCAAGGCGATCATCGAGCAGCTCCAGGAGGACGGCAGGCGTCCGTACGCCGCCATCGGCAAGGCCGTGGGCCTGTCCGAGGCGGCCGTGCGCCAGCGGGTCCAGAAGCTGCTCGACCAGGGCGTCATGCAGATCGTCGCCGTCACCGACCCGCTCACCGTGGGATTCCGGCGGCAGGCCATGGTCGGCATCACCGTCGACGGCGACATCGACCCCGTCGCCGACGCGCTCGCCGCGATGACGGAGGTCGAGTACGTCGTCGTCACCGCGGGCTCCTTCGATCTGCTGATCGAGATCGTCTGCGAGGACGACGACCACCTCCTGGAGACGATCAACAAGCGAATCCGCACGCTGCCCGGCGTGCGGTCCACCGAGAGCTTCGTCTACCTCAAGCTCCGGAAGCAGACCTACACCTGGGGAACCAGATAGTCATGAGCGCGGACCATTCAAAGACCGCGTACGACCACCTGTGGATGCATTTCACCCGCATGTCGTCGTACGAGAACGCCCCTGTGCCGACCATCGTGCGCGGCGAGGGCACGTACATCTACGACGACAAGGGCAAGCGGTACATCGACGGCCTCGCGGGCCTCTTTGTGGTCAACGCCGGCCACGGACGGGTCGAGCTCGCCGAGACGGCCTACAAGCAGGCGCAGGAACTCGCCTTCTTCCCGGTGTGGAGCTACGCCCACCCCAAGGCCGTGGAGCTCGCCGAACGACTCGCGGACTACGCCCCCGGCGACCTGAACAAGGTCTTCTTCACCACCGGCGGCGGCGAGGCGGTCGAGACCGCCTGGAAGCTGGCCAAGCAGTACTTCAAGCTCAAGGGCAAGCCGAGCAAGTACAAGGTCATCTCGCGCGCCGTCGCCTACCACGGCACCCCGCAGGGCGCCCTGTCCATCACGGGCCTGCCCGGCCTGCGGGCGCCCTTCGAGCCGCTGGTCCCCGGCGCGTTCAAGGTGCCCAACACCAACATCTACCGCGCCCCGATCTTCGGCGACGACCCCGAGGCCTTCGGCCGCTGGGCCGCCGACCAGATCGAGCAGCAGATCCTCTTCGAGGGCCCCGACACCGTGGCGGCCGTCTTCCTGGAGCCCGTGCAGAACGCGGGCGGCTGCTTCCCGCCGCCCCCCGGCTACTTCCAGCGCGTGCGCGAGATCTGCGACCGCTACGACGTGCTGCTCGTCTCCGACGAGGTCATCTGCGCCTTCGGCCGGCTCGGCACCATGTTCGCCTGCGACAAGTTCGGCTACGTCCCGGACATGATCACCTGCGCCAAGGGCATGACCTCGGGCTACTCCCCTATCGGCGCCTGCGTCATCTCCGACCGCATCGCCGAGCCCTTCTACAAGGGCGGCAACACCTTCTTGCACGGCTACACCTTCGGCGGCCACCCGGTGTCGTCCGCGGTCGCCCTCGCCAACTTCGACATCTTCGAGCGCGAGCAGCTCAACCAGCACGTGCTCGACAACGAGGACGCCTTCCGCGCCACCCTGGAGCGGCTCCACGACCTGCCGATCGTCGGCGACGTCCGCGGCAACGGCTTCTTCTACGGCATCGAACTCGTCAAGGACAAGGTCACCAAGGAGACCTTCACCGACGAGGAGACCGAGCGCGTCCTGTACGGCTTCCTCAGCAAGGCGCTCTTCGAGAACGGCCTGTACTGCCGCGCCGACGACCGCGGCGACCCGGTCGTCCAGCTCGCGCCGCCGCTGATCGCCGACCAGTCGACGTTCGACGAGATCGAGGGCGTGCTGCGCACGGTCCTGACGGAGGCCTGGACCAAGCTCTGACGTCTTCTTGGGGCTCGGTTCGCCTCCGGGGCGCTCCAGCCGGTGTCGACAGTCGACCATGCTCGGTCCCTCGTTCCTCGGGGCCTGCGCGTGCTCTCCTTTTCGACACCGGCCGCGCCCCTTCGGCTCACTCGCCGACGGCCGGCGTAGGCCGCACGGGTGGCCGCGTGCGGGAACAGCCCGCGAGAAGCGCGGCCCCGGGGGTCCTGGCGCGTAGCGTGCCCGCAGTGACCCGGACTCCCCGCGTTCGTTAGAGGCCAACGTGAACCCACCCGACAACGACGTGCTGTGGGCCCGCGGCCTGCGCCACACGCACGACCGCTCACCCGCCCTGCTCGGTGTGTCCCTGGGCGTGCGGGAGGGCGAGATCCTCGGCATCCTCGGCCCGCACGGCGCCGGGAAGACGACCCTGCTGCGCTGCCTGTCCGGCGAACTGCTGCCGGAGCAGGGCGAGGTGTGGTTCAACAGCGCACCCGTGCACACCCTGGGCAGCGCCGCACGCGAGCGACTGCGCCGCGAGCGGTTCGGCTGGGTCGAGAGCACCCCGCAACTGCTGCCCGAGCTGACGGTCCGTGAGAACGCCGCGCTGCCGCTGCTGCTGGCCGGCATCCCCTACCGCACGGCCCGCACCGCCGCCCAGGACTGGCTGGACCGCCTCGACATCGGCGGCGCCGCCCGCAAGCGTCCCGGCCAGCTGCTGCAGGCCGAACGCCAGCGCGTCGCGATCGCCAGGGCCCTGGTCAACCGGCCGGCCGTGGTCTTCGCGGACGAGCCGACCGCCCCGCTGCACCGCGCCGACCGCTCCCAGGTGCTGCGCATGCTGACCAGCGCGGCGCGCTCGCACGGCATCACCGTCGTCCTGGCGTCCAACGAACCTGAGGTCGTCTCGCTCGCCGACCGGGTCATCACCCTTGTCGACGGGCGCCCCGTCGCGGGCATGCCGCAGCAGGACCGAGAGGGCGCCGACTCGTGCTCAGCCTCCGTGTAGCGCTCGGCTCCCGGCCGGCCGTCCTCGCCCGCCGGGCTCTGGTCGTCGCGGCGGCCGCCGGCACCGGCTTCCTGCTGCTCGCCACCCTGGGCCACGCCCTCGTCCACCCCGGGGACACCGGCCGCGGGCTGATCCGGCTCGCGTGGTGCGCCGTGCCGTTCGCCGCCACCGTCCACCTGTCGGTGTTCGTCGCGCGGACCGAGCCCAGCGGGCGGCTGCACGCCGGCCTGTCCGCGGCCGGGCTCGGACGGCACGGTCTGCCGCTGCTGGGCGCGGCGAGCACCGCCCTCAGCACCGGACTCGGGGTCCTGCTCGCGCTGCTGGCCTTCCTGCATCTGCGCGGCGACCTGCCCGGCTCCCCGCTGGGCGGCGCCCTCGCCGGGCCGCTCGGCGCGGACCGCCCGCTGCCGCTGGTCGGGGCGCTCACCCTGATCGCCCTGGTGCCGGTGGTCTGCGCCGTGGCCACCGCGTACTGCCTGCGGGCGGCGCGCACCGCGACCACCGACGAGACGGCTCTCCGCACGCCGCCCACCGGACTGCCCTGGGGCGCGGCGCTCACCACGATCGGCCTCGCTGTAGAGATCACCGCCGCCCACGACGCGCGCCGCACCCCGGCGGGCACGCTCCTCCCGCTGCCGGGCGGGCTCGGCGGGATCGCGCCGGCCGTGGCGGGCGGCTGGATCCTCATCGCCATCGGCCTGGTCCTGGCCATGCCGGGGCTGCTCCACGAGTGCGGCCGCCTGCTGGCCTCCTGCCGGCCGACCGCGCTGCGCCTGCTCGCCGGGCGCGCCCTTCAGGAGGAGGCCCCGCGCGTCGGCAGGCCGCTCGGTGTGCTGTGCGCCGTGTGCGCCGCGGGGCTCGCCACGACGGCCCGGCTCGACGCGGGCGCCCGGCCGCTCGGGCCGCTGACCGTCCTCGGCGCCACGCTCGTCGCCGTCGCGGCCGCCGCCACCGCGCTCACCGCGACGGTCGACGCCCGGCGGGCCCGGCGCCCCTCGACGTCGGCACTGACCCGCCTCGGCGCCCCCGCCTCCCTGCTGCGCTCCGCCGCCACCCTGCGGACGACCACCGCGCTCGTCCTGGTGGCGCCGGTCACCTGGCTGGTCTCCCACCTCGGCACTCTCCCCCTGCCGTAGTGGGCCCCGGGCCCGGCACCCTCCGGGCCCCGCTGGACCGGGGCGCCCGATTCCCCTCCTCGAACCGGGCGCCCCATCCCCCCGCCCCCGACCCGTCCGCGGGTGCTCGCTAGGCTGGCGGGCGTGCAACAGCCGCCCCGCGACACCGAGATCGAGACCCTGGACGAGTTCGACCGCGTCGCCGCGTCGGGCTCCCTGCGCAAACACCGCGTGCAGTCGGTCGATCTGACGACCCGTACCTTCGCCCTGCTCTCCGCGGACACCGCCGAGGCCGTGTTCCTCGGCTGCCCGATGGAGCCCGAGGCCGCCGCCCATGTGCGTTCCACCGGCGCCCTGGTCTTCCCGCCCGTGCCGGAGCTGCCCTTCGACCCGTACCGGGGCTCGCTGTACACCCCGGACGCCCTGTACGAGGGCCTGACCGGCCCCGACGGGTACGACGCGACACCCGACGCGCACGCGTACCAGTGGTTCCTGCGCACCCGCGGCACGGGCGACATCTTCGCCTCGATGCTCCGCAGCATCCACGACGACGCCGTCTCCGACGCCTTCGACGAAGTCCTCGCCGGATCCCGTGTCGTCGGCGTGATGGGCGGCCACGCCATGGCCCGCGGCACCGACGCCTACGCGGGCGCCGCCCGGCTCGGCAGGGCACTGGCCCGCGAGGGCCTGACCGTGGCGACCGGCGGCGGTCCCGGCGCCATGGAGGCGGCCAACCTCGGCGCGTACGCGGCCCCCTTCGACGACGCGATGCTCAAGGACGCCCTGGACACCCTCGCCCAGGTCCCCTCCTTCCGGCCCTCCATCACCGACTGGGCCCGCGCGGTCTTCGCCGTGCGCGACCGCTACCCCGGCGGGGGCGCCTCGGTCGGCGTGCCGACCTGGTTCTACGGCCACGAGCCGCCGAACGCCTTCGCCGCGCACATAGCCAAGTACTTCGCCAACGCCACCCGCGAGGACGGCCTGCTGGCCCGCTGCACGGCGGGCGTGGTCTTCCTCCCGGGCGCGGCCGGCACCGTGCAGGAGATCTTCGACAACACCACGCCCAACTACTACGAGTCGAACGGCGCCCCGCGCCCCATGGTGCTGGTCGACGAGGAGCACTGGACGACCCGCCTCCCGGCCTGGCCCCTGCTCCAGGCCCTCGCCGAGGGCCGCAGCATGGCGCCGCGCATCGCCCTGGTGAACTCCATCGAGGACGCCCCGAGAGCACTGGCCCGCCTCTCGGCGGAGGCCGCTCAGTAGGCCCGCGTCCCGACCCTCGCGACGCGGGGCCGGGAACCTCGCCTGAGCGAACGCGGTCGTGCGGCGGCCTGCGGACGCCATCGGGCCGAGTGTGTCCGCGGTGGCCTTGCGCGAGGCGCTCACGGCCCTGCGGCGCCGGCCACGGGATCCAGACGGCCGGCGGCTCCGTGCCGCTACCTCACGGCCCGAAGGGCACGGGCTCGGCCGCCCGCCGCACGCACCGCTGCCGCACCCACTCCAGCACATCCGCCCCACCGAGCGACGCCGGCGCACACCGGTCGCCGCCGCAATGGCAGCTACGCCGCCACCTCAGTGCTGCCCGACGGCAGCACGGCACGAAGGGCACACGCCCAGCCACCGCCGCACGCACCGCTGCCGCACCCACTCCAGCACGTCCGCCCCACCGAGCGAACCCCGCGCGCGGCCGCGCCGGGGCTAGGCGACCGCCGCGCCGCGCACACTGGTCGCGATCGCGAGGGCGGCCTCGCGCATGGGCCGCCGGTTCCCGACGAGGACCGACCCGGCCGCCGGCACGCGCCGACGGCGGCGCACCCGGGATCCGGGTCCCGTCGGGGCCGTCGCCCCGGGCCTCACGTCCCGAGGAGCACGACCTCGTCGGGGGCGAAGGCGACGCCGACCGTCGTGCCCTCGGACGGCGCGTCGCGCAGGGCGCACGAGGCCTCCAGGCGCGGACCGTCGGCGGGCTCCAGCAGGAGCGTGACCTGGTCGCCGCGGAAGGTGCGGGCGGCCACCGCGCAGGGCAGCCCCTCCTCGACCGGGACGAGCCGCACCCCGGCGGGGCGCACCAGGAGCCGGCCGGGCCCCTGCGGTGATCCGGGCGGTACGGGGATCTTGCCCCAGGGGGTGTCGGCGACATCGCCGGTGACGGTCACGGCCGGTACGTTGCCGAAGCCGAGGAAGCGGGCCACGAACTCCGACGCGGGCCGCCGCCACACCTCCAGCGGCGTCCCGGCCTGTTCGACGTGCCCGTCGCGCATGACGACGACCCGGTCGGCGAGCGCGAAGGCCTCGCCCTGGTCGTGGGTGACGGCCAGCACGGTCGTGCCCAGCCGGCGGAAGAGCTGGCGCAGTTCGACCACGAGACGTTCGCGCAGACCGCGGTCGAGCTGCCCGAGCGGCTCGTCCAGCATCAGCAGCCGCGGCTCCGGCGCGAGCGCGCGGGCCAGCGCGACCCGCTGCTGCTCACCGCCCGACAGGGAGGCCACGGCGCGGCGCTGCGCGCCGGGGAGCCCCACCAGCTCCAGCAACTCCCCCACCAGGCGGTCGCGTTCATCCCGTCCCGTGCCGCGCACCCGCAGGCCGAAACCGACGTTGCCCGCGACGTCGTGCTGCGGGAAGAGCTGGTGGTCCTGGAACATCAGGCCCACCCCGCGGCGGTGCGCCGGAACGCCTGCCTGGTCCCGGCCGCCGAGCAGGACGCGCCCGGCGTCCAGCGGTTGCAGCCCGGCCACGGCGCGCAGCATCGTGGACTTGCCGCCGCCGCTGGGCCCGAGCACGCACACCGTCTCGTGGTCGGCGACCTCCAGGTCCACGGCGTCCAGGACGGGCCGTCCGCCGAAGCGCACTGTGGCGCCGTCCAGTCGCAGCAGGGCCATCAGAACTCCCCCGGCCTTTCGTCGCCGCGGATCGCGCGGACCCGCAGTCGTTCCAGCGCCAGCAGCGCGCCCGCGCACACCAGCATCAGCACGGTGCTCAGCGCCATCGCCTGCCCGTAGTTGAGCTCGCCGGCCCGCCCGAGCAGCCGGGCCACCGCGACCGGCAGCGTGGGGTTGTCGGGCCGCGCGATGAAGACCGTCGCCCCGAACTCTCCGAGGGAGACCGCGAAGGCGAAGCCGGCCGCCACCAGCAGGGCCCGCCGCACCAGCGGCAGATCCACTTCGCGCCAGACGCGCGGGGGTGACGCCCCGAGCACCGCGGCGGCCTCGCGCAGCCGCTCGTCCACGGCACGCAGCACCGGCAGCATGGTGCGCACCACGAAGGGCACCCCGACCAGCGCCTGGGCGAGCGGCACGAGGATCCACGAGGACCGCAGGTCCAGCGGGGGCTCGTCGAGGGTGATGAGGAAGCCGAAGCCGATGGTGACGGCGGAGGTGCCCAGCGGCAGCATCAGCAGCGCGTCGAAGCCGCGGACGAACCGCCCGGCGCGCCGGGTGAGCGCGGCCGCCGCCAGGCCGCCGACGGCCAGGGCGATCGCGGTCGCCGCGGCCGCGTACTCCAGCGAGTTCCACACGGCGTTCACGGGCGCGACCACGAACGTGCCGCCGCTGCCGTCGGAGGAGCCGAGCGCGCGGTAGAAGTCCAGGCCGTATCCCGCGGGCCCGTCCAGCGACCGTTCGACGAGGACGCCGAGCGGCACCAGGATCAGCAGCGCGGCCACCGCGAGCACCCCGGCCAGCAGCCCCCACTCGCCCGCGCCGCGCGGGCGCCGGGCCGTCCCGGCCGGGTCGACCAGCCGCAGCGCGCTCTCGCGGCGGCGTACCGTCCGGGCGTGCACGGCCAGGATGCCGACGACGGCGGCGAACTGGACGATCGTCAGCACGGCCGCGGTCGGCAGGTCCAGCAGCTGCGCGGTCTCGCGGTAGATCTCCACCTCCAGGGTGGAGTACGCGGGCCCGCCGAGGATCTGCACAACCCCGAAGGACGTGAAGGTGAAGAGGAACACCATGACCGCGGCCGCCGCCACGGCCGGCGCGAGCGCGGGCAGCGTCACCCGCCGCCACGCGGCGAACCGCCCGGCACCCAGCACCCGCGCGGCCTCCTCCTGCCGCGGGTCGAGCTGCGCCCACAGGCCGCCCACGGTCCGTACGACCACCGCGTAGTTGAAGAAGACGTGCGCCAGCAGGATCGCCCACACCGTGGTGTCCAGGCGCACCCCCCACAGCTCGTCCAGCAGCCCTCCCCGCCCCAGCAGCGCGAGGAACGCCGACCCGGCGACGACCGTCGGCAGTACGAAGGGCACGGTCACCACCGCCCGCAGCAGATGCCGTCCGGGGAAGTCGAAGCGCGCGAACACATAGGCGCCCGGCAGGGCGACCGCCAGGGTCAGCGCGGTCGAGGCGGCCGCCTGCCAGCAGGTGAACCACAGCACGTGCAGGATGTCGGGATCGCCCAGCACCTCCGCGAACCGGCCCAGGCGCCATCGGCCGCCCTCGCGGAGCCCGCGGGTGACGATGGCGGCGACCGGGTAGCCGAAGAACACCGCGAAGAAGGCGGCCGGCACGGCCATCAGGCCGAGCCGCACGGCGTGCGGCCGCGCGGCGGCCGCCCTGCGCCGGGCCGCTCCGGTCACTTCAGCACGAGCGAGGACCACGTCTTGACCCACTGCTCACGGTTCGCGGCGATCTTCTTCGGCTCGACGGTGGCCGAACCGCTGATCACGGGCGCGTACTTGGTGAAGACCTCGGGCAGCTTCGCGTCGCCGCGGGCGGGGTTGACGAACATGCTGAGCGGCATGTCCTCCTGGAAGGCGCGGCTCAGCAGGAAGTCGATCAGCGCCTTGCCGCCCTCGGTGTTCTTCGCGCCGTCCAGCAGCCCGGCGAACTCGATCTGCCGGAAGCAGGTGGCCGTCGCCACGCCGGTCGGGCCCTGCGCGGGCTGCTCCTTCAGCGCGAGCACCTCGGCGGGCGGACTGGAGGCGTAGGACACGACCAGCGGCTTGTCGCCCTTGCCGCCGCCCGCTCCGGAGAAGTTGTCGTAGTACGCCTGCTCCCAGCCGTCGACGACCTGGACGCCGTTGGCCTTCAGCTTGGTCCAGTAGTCCTGCCAGCCCTCGTCCCCGTACTTCGCGGTGGTCGCCAGCAGGAAGGCCAGACCCGGGGAGGAGGTCGCGGCGTTCTCCGTGACCAGCAGGTCCTTGTACTCCGGCTTGACCAGGTCGTCGAAAGTCTCGGGAACGGGCACCTTGTGCGCGGCGAACCAGGCGCGGTCGTAATTGACGCACACGTCGCCGAAGTCGACGGGCGTGACGCGGTGCTGCGCGGCGTCGAGCTGCAGGGCGGCGGGCACCTTGTCCAGGTCCTTCGCCTCGTACGGCGTGAACAGGCCGTTGTCGAGGGCGCGGGAGAGCAGGGTGTTGTCGACGCCGAAGAAGACGTCGCCCTGCGGGTTGCCCTTGGACAGCACGGCCTGGTTGACCGCAGCGCCCGCGTCACCGCCGCGCAGGACCTTGACCGTGTAGCCGGTCTGCCGCGTGAACTCCTTCAGCACGGCCTTCGAGGCGGCGAAGGAGTCGTGGCTGACGAGGGTGACGGTCCTGGAACCGCCGCCGGCGGCAGAATCGCCGCCTCCGCCGCAGGCCGCGAGGGACGCCGCGCCGAGCGCGACAACGAGGGCGGTGCCGGCGGCACGCCGACGGATGGTGCTCATCAAGTGACTCCCTACGCCGGTATGACCCGGATCAGGTTCGAGGGTCTGCGGCCGTGCCGCACTCTCAGCGCTGTGTGCGCTCCCCTGTCGGATGTTCTGTTGTCGTTCAGGCCGTTCAGGGCAAACGGCCGCAAACGACCGCCACCCTAGCAAGCGCCGCTCAGCGCTCGGAAGCCGCCAGCTGCCCGCAGGCCCCGTCGATCTCCTGGCCCCGGGTGTCGCGCACGGTCACCGGGACGCCGTGCGCCTCCAGCGCCGCGACGAACGCCCGCTCGTCCTCGGGCCGCGACGCCGTCCACTTCGAGCCCGGCGTCGGGTTGAGCGGGATCAGGTTGACGTGCACGCGCTTGCCCTTGAGCAGCCGCCCCAGCAGATCGGCGCGCCACGCCTGGTCGTTGATGTCCCGGATCAGCGCGTACTCGATCGACACGCGGCGGCCGGACACGTCGGCGTAGTGCCACGCGGCGTCCAGCACCTCGCGCACCTTCCAGCGCGTGTTGACCGGCACCAGGGTGTCGCGGAGCTCGTCGTCGGGCGCGTGCAGCGACACCGCGAGGCGGCACTTGAAGCCCTCGTCGGCGAAACGCAGCATCGCCGGCACGAGGCCGACCGTGGAGACGGTGATGCCCCGCTGCGACAGCCCCAGCCCGTCCGGCTCGGGGTCGGTCAGCCGGCGGATGGCGCCCACCACGCGCTTGTAGTTGGCCAGCGGCTCGCCCATGCCCATGAAGACGATGTTCGACAGCCGCGCCGGGCCGCCCGGGATCTCCCCGTCACGCAGCGCGCGCATGCCCGCGACGATCTGGTGCACGATCTCGCCGGTGGACAGGTTCCGGTCCAGGCCTGCCTGCCCGGTCGCGCAGAAGGGGCAGTTCATGCCGCAGCCCGCCTGCGAGCTGATGCACATCGTCACGCGGTCCGGGTAGCGCATCAGCACCGACTCGACCAGCGTCCCGTCGAACAGCCGCCACAGCGTCTTGCGCGTCGTGTCGTTGTCCGTGCTGCTGTGCCGCACGACCGACATCAGGTCCGGCAGCAGCCCCTCGGCCAGCTTCCCGCGCGACGCCGCCGGGATGTCCGTCCACGCGGCCGGGTCGTCGGTGTACCGCGCGAAGTAGTGCTGCGACAGCTGCTTGGCCCGGAACGGCTTCTCCCCCAGCTCCGCGACCACCTCCCGCCGCTCGTCGGGCGTGAGGTCGGCGAGGTGCCGCGGCGGCTTCTTGGCGGCGCGCGGCGCGACGAAAGTGAGTTCTCCGGGTGCAGGCATGGTCCGTCCAGTGTCGCAGATCGTTTGGGGCGCCCCAGGTCGGACGGGTGAGGCCCCCGTCACTCTCCGGTGTCCCCTGTCGACCGCGGTCGGCCTCGACCGACCGTTCACGGCCCGCAGACGGCCCGGACGACGCGGTCCGCGCCGCGAGGGGGCGACTGCGAGCAGCCGACACGCCCGTCCGGGCGCCGGCACAGCGGAAATCCCGTCGCCCTCCTCGCCCCGACGAAGAACAATTCCCGTCATGGGGACGGACATTTACGGGTTCATAGAGTGCCGCTGGGATCACTGGCTGGACGAGGACGACCGGGTCTGGTTCAGGGCCATCAACCTCATGCATCTGTACAACGGGCGCTCCTACGTCGCCTTCGGGTCGCTGTTCGGTGTCCGCGACACCACCTCCTTCCGCCCGCTCGCCGATCTCCGCGGCCTTCCGTCCGACGCGTCGCGGGAGACCCTCGCCGACGTCCAGTCCTGGGGCTCGGACCTGCCCCGACGCATCCTGGATCACCTGGGCGGAGCTGAAGGCCGCGGACTGGGAGGAGATCGCGAACGAGGTCGACGACTGCGTTCACGAGTACCGCCGCAGCCCCGACGGGACCTGGGTGATGCACGGGCAGAACTCCGGCCTCACCCGCTTCGCCGAGCTCTCCGGTCACACCGACCACCACACCCTCCACCACGCGGGCAGGGTCTACGCCGAGGGCACCGAGTGGCCGGACGGCGACCGCCTCTTCCGCATCGGCCGCCTCCGCCGCAAGGATGCCGTGCCGCACAGGGACTGGGCCCCCGTCTGGTCGGTGATGCGCACACTGGCGAACCTCCACGGCGACGAGGGCGTCCGCCTGGTCGTCTGGTTCGACGGCTGACCCGACCTGGCTCGAGCTCGACAGCCGGCCGACTCCGCACGGCCCGGTTCACGCCACCCGCCCCTGGAGACAACACTTCTGGAGCGATTCTTCCCAGGGGGGCGGCATGTCCGATTCAGGTTCCCGATTCTCGCGGACCGTACGCAGCGTGATGCACAGTCTCGACCTCTACGTGACGCTGGTCGCAGCCGTCGCATTCGGCGTTCTAGGGCTGGTCGGCAAAA
The DNA here is from genome assembly GCF_040644455.1 of Streptomyces sp. NPDC046977. Taxonomy (NCBI): domain Bacteria; kingdom Bacillati; phylum Actinomycetota; class Actinomycetes; order Kitasatosporales; family Streptomycetaceae; genus Streptomyces; species Streptomyces sp. NPDC046977. The sequence continues at coordinate 113,774 of NZ_JBEYWO010000022.1, read as the reverse complement.
CTTCGCCAGAAGTCATTACTTCCGGTGTTCTGGCAGTACTGGCTCTCGTAGGATTCTCACTTCTCAGAATTCGCTCACAGGGCGACAGGATCAACGATTCTCTCGCCGGGCTCGCTCGATCGAACGCAGACCGCTTCTTCACCGAGGTGGACGACGCCGACGAGATCAAGGAGATGATCTCGTCGTCCCGCGAATTGTGGCTCCACGGCTGGACACTTGAACTGCACCTGGCGTCGTACGAGCAGGAATTGAGGAGAGCCGTCACCGCGGGCCTGAACGTCAAGATCCTCGTCATCGAGCCGAACAGCCCGGCCATGGCCGTCGCGGCCAGTGAAGCCGCCAACCGCAGCGCCGACGACCTCAGTGCCAACCTGGAAGGCAACCTCAGGAGGCTCGCGGCACCGCTGTCCGGTCCCGTTTCCGGAAGGCTGGAAATCAGGACCCTGACCCATGTGCCGCACTACACAGTGATCGCCTCCGATCCCTCGACGGACCGAGGGAAAATGATCATGCGCCTCGCCACCTTCCGGGCCAATCATTGGCAGCGCCCCACCTTCACCGTGACTCGTCGCAACGACGGCGATTGGTACACATTCTTCAGGGACCAGTTCGACAAGAAATGGGAATCCGCGAGCGCCTACGATTCGATCCCGTAGAAAAGGAGACTCGGGCGGTCTCCCGCCGTCGGCTCCCTGGTGCCGGTCACGCCTACGGGGGTTCCTCGCACCAGGGAGCACAAGCCGCGGCCGGCGCCTACCGGGACCGGCGGTCGATCAATGGGCGCCCCGCATAGCGGCGGCCGGGCCAGGCAGGTTCCTGCCGGCCTCCGCGTGCATCAGGCAGGCATGTGGCACCTCAACCGCCGCGAGCAGGACCACGACGGGCCGCGTCCATCGGCGGTGAGACCGTCCATGAACCCCAGCTCCGCCTATGTCCTTGTTGTGTTCGCCGGGGGACTTGCCGATGGGCGGACGCAACAACTCCCCTCGCCCGGCTGGGCGAAGGGACAAGCGTGTCCGGCGTCACCTACCGAACCGCCCTGGGTCCGGCGCCAGAGGTGAAGGACACTGCTCAAGGATGGGCGCAGGTCTTTCGCCCCGCGGAGGGGCCGCTCGGCGACCGCTGTCCGCACATCGGGCCGACTCCTTGCCCCGCCCGCGGCAGCCCGACCTGTGCCCGGGCTTGGAAGGCTCACGCGGCGGCGAGTCGAAGCATCGGAGCACCGGCCGCCGCAGCCACCGCGGTTTTGGCTGCGCGCCCCCTGGCCTCCCCCTGCGGGCGCAGACGGGGGCGTGAGCGACGCCGTGTGCGTCCGAATGACGGGCGACGATTCGTGCGACACCCACGCACCCCGGTCACTGGACGTCGAGCGCCCACCGCACGGACCGCTCCTTGGCCACGAACCCGGCCTTCTCGTAGATCCCGAACGCCCCGCTGGGATTCGCCGAGTCCACGCTCAGGCCGGCCTTCCCATAGCCCCGGTCGGCGGCGCTGCGCAGCGCGTGCGCGATCAGCCCGCCGGCGACTCCGCGCTTGCGGTGTTCCCGGAGCGTCCCGATGAGCATGAAGTAGGCCTCGCGCACGCCGGTGGCCGCCGTGTCGGCGTCCCACGACATGGTCACCAGCATGCCGGCCGGGGCTCCGGTCGCCACGTCCCGGAGCAGAAAGCTGACCTCGGGCCGGAAGCTGTGATTGGTGATCTTGTTCTTCCAGGCGTCAACGGGCACCGGGACGCTGCCCCAATGATCCTTGAACGCCTCGTTCCGGATCATCCGGAACTCCTCGTCGCTCTCCTCCGACCACGGCTCGACCCGCAGGCCGTCGGGGATCGCCGTGTCCGGGATCGCGCCGCGCAGCGGGTGCTCCATGGACTGGTAATAGCGGGTCGGCGCGAACCCCTGGGAGCGGAAGAGCGGGGCCGCGCCGGGGATGTGCTCGGCCTGCTGGGCCTCGACCACGAGCTTCAACGTCGGGTGATGCAGCGCGTGCAACGCCTTCGCACCCGCTGTCCCGGCCTCCAGCAACACGGTGCCGACCCCTTGGCGACGGTAGTCCGGGTGCACCCCGCCCTCGACCATGACCCGGTGTATCTCCTCGGCGGTCGGCTTGTAGGTGGCCTTTGTGTAGCCGACCATCACATCGCCGTCGAAGGCAGCCAGGCTCGCGCGCCCCAGGTCCGCGTAGGGATCCATCAGTTCCTGGAGGGTGTCCTCCTCGTCGTAGTGCTCGCCGATCCTGTCTTCCGTCTCCATGGCCTTGAGGAGGTCGGCCGTCGCCTTCGCGTCCCCGATGGTGAGCGGTCGCCACGTCAAGTGGGCGGATTCTGCGTCCATGCAGCGGACCGTACTGAAACCCACGGCACGGTGTCGCTCGGTTTTCGCGACCAGGACCGAAGGCACGGTGACGCGCTCCCGGGACCCTGTTCCAGCCGTGCAATCCGGCTGCGGGGCCGTGCCGGGTCCGCAAAGCGCCCGTTGGGTGCGGCGCAGACGAAGGTTCGCCTCCTCCGGACCGCTGCGCGAACGGTGTCGGTGCCCGCACCCGCCTTCCGCGATGGGGGCCGGGACACGCGTACGCGAAGGCCGTCGCACACCGTCGCGCGGCCGTGGTCGGAAGCCGTCCACCTCGTGCCGCTATCGTGCGCCGGTACGGCAATCCTGACCGGTCCGGGCGCCGGTGGACTGGGGAGTGAGTGATGAGCACGTCGGCCACCACGGGCACCGGGGAGCTGAAGCGGCACCTTGGGGTGTCCGACGCGGTGCTGATCGGGCTCGGGTCGATGATCGGCGCCGGGATCTTCGCGGCACTCGCCCCGGCCGCCGCCGCGGCCGGCTCCGGGTTGCTGCCCGGCCTCGCCCTCGCGGCCGTGGTGGCGTACTGCAACGCCACCTCCTCGGCCAGGCTGGCGGCCCGCTACCCGCAGTCGGGCGGCACCTATGTGTACGGCCGCGAGAGGCTCGGGGAGTTCTGGGGCTATCTGGCCGGGTGGGGGTTCGTCGTCGGCAAGACCGCCTCCTGCGCGGCGATGGCCCTGACGGTGGGCTCGTACGTGTGGCCGGGCCAGGCCCACGCGGTCGCGGTCGCCGCGGTGGTCGCGCTCACCGCGGTGAACTACGCCGGGGTGCAGAAGTCCGCGCTCCTGACCAGGGCGATCGTCGCCGTGGTACTGGCGGTGCTCGCCGTCGTGGTCACCTCCTGCCTCACCTCCGGCGTCATGGACACGGCCCGCCTCGATGTCGGCGCCGACGCCTCGTTCGGCGGCGTCCTCCAGGCCGCAGGGCTGCTGTTCTTCGCCTTCGCCGGGTACGCGCGCATCGCCACCCTCGGCGAGGAGGTACGCGACCCCCAACGGACGATCCCGCGGGCGATCCCGCTGGCGCTCGGCATCACCCTGGTCGTCTACGCGGCCGTCGCCGTGTGCGTCCTGCTGGTCCTGGGCCCCGGTGGCATCGCCCGCACCGCCGCGCCCCTGGTCGAGGCCGTCCACGCGGCCGGTGTGCCCGCGCTGGCGCCCGTCGTCCGGGCCGGCGCGGCGGTGGCCGCCCTCGGCTCGCTGCTCGCCCTGATCCTGGGCGTCTCGCGCACCACGCTGGCGATGGCCCGCGACCGTCACCTGCCGCACGCGCTCGCCGCCGTCCACCCCCGCTTCCAGGTCCCGCACCGTGCCGAACTCGCCGTCGGCGCGGTCGTCGCCGTCCTGGCCGCGACCACGGACGTGCGCGGCGCGATCGGCTTCTCGTCCTTCGGGGTGCTGGTCTACTACGCCGTCGCCAACGCCTCCGCCTGGACGCTGAGCCCCGCCGAGGGCCGTCCTGCCCGCGTCGTGCCGATCGCCGGTGCGGCGGGCTGCCTCGTGCTGGCCTTCGCGCTCCCCGTGGCCTCGGTCCTCACGGGCGCCGCCGTGATCGCCGCCGGCGCCGCCGTCCACGGCCTGCGTAAGGCCGCCGCCCGTCGCGCCTGACGGAACACCCCCAACACCGCGCTGCGCGGCGCCCGTTCGGGACCGCGCACACCGTGACAGCCCTGTTGCCGGAACTGTGGGCTCCGTCACAGCCGTCCGGCTCCCGCGCTGATGGACTCGCCCGATGGTCCTCCTGCTGCTCGTCCCCGCCGGCCTCGTCGCCGTACTCGCCCTGGCCGGCTACGGCCTCGGCACCCTCGGCCGGTCCGGGATGCGCGGCGCCGGACGGGAGGTGCGGCTCAAGAGCGGCGCTGCACTGCTGGGCGCCTGTGCGGTCGCGATGTACACGTGGGGCCTGATGCACGTCGCGGGAGCCGTCATCCAGGCGGAGGACGGCGGCACCGATTCGGCACCGCTGCGCCCCTGCAGGTCGCCGGGCCCGTGGGAGCGGGCGCTCGATGTCGTGGGCTACCGCGTGGAGTACGTACCGCTCCGCTTCGTCTGCGAGACGAAGGACGGCGGCAGTTACGCGGCCACGGCCGTGCCGGGCTACGTCAACCCGGCCGCCGCGGGCTTCGCCCTGGGCGCGGTCGTGTGCGCCGGCGCCGCGGCGGTCGAATCGGAGCGCCGCGCCCGGAAGGCACACGTCAGGACCTGAGGGCGCCGCGGTCCGGACGGCAGATCCCGCACACGCTGACCTCGGGCATGCCGAGCGCGATCTCGAACTCCTTCGCGCTGAGCCGTCCCCCGCCGCGGACGCGGCAGTCGTCGCGGTGGACGACGCCGCGGCCGGGGCCGCCCTGGGGATCGGGAACGCTCTGGAGGCGCCAGGCCCGGGCGGGCGCGGGTCGCCGCCGCGGGCGGACGCCGGCCTCCGCCTTCCGGATCCTGGCGTCCACGGCGTCGATCTGCAGCTGGAGGTACAGACGGATCACCCGCAGACGTTCCAGATCCGATGGCAACTCGTACACGTGTTCGAGATTAGCCGGACCGGGATCGCACGGCCAGCACGAGTCCGCCGCGGGCGTGCGTCAGGTGTGCCCCACGCGTACCGCGCACGCGCCGCGACACGGCCCGCGCGGCTCAGAACCCCAGGTCGGACAGGCTCGGGTGGTCGTCGGGGCGGCGTCCGAGCGGCCAGTGGTAGGCCCGCTCCGACTCGTCGATGCGCAGGTCGTTGATGCAGGCGTGGCGGACGCAGTTCAGGCCCTGGTCGTCGAACTCCCAGTTCTCGTTGCCGTAGGAGCGGTACCAGTTGCCGGAGTCGTCGTGGGACTCGTAGGCGAAGCGGACGGCGATGCGGTTGCCGTCGAAGGCCCACAGTTCCTTGATCAGGCGGTAGTCCAGCTCGCGGTTCCACTTCCGGGTGAGGAACGCGACGATCTCGTCCCGCCCGTTGACGAACTCCGCGCGATTGCGCCAGCGGCTGTCCTGCGAGTAGGCGAGCGAGGTCTTCACGGGGTCGCGGGAGTTCCAGGCGTCCTCGGCCATGCGGACCTTCTGGATGGCGGTCTCACGCGTGAAGGGCGGTACCAAGGGTGTGGCGGCCATGCTCGCTCCAGTGGCTCGGCGTCCGGGGAGGGTTGATCAAGTCCACCCCAGGACGCCGTTGATCGCATCCCCGCGCGACGGGTTTCAGCCGGAGCCGACGAAGATCACCAGCAGCAGCCACACCACGGGCGCGGTGGGCAGGAGCGAGTCCAGGCGGTCCATGATGCCGCCGTGGCCCGGCAGCAGTTTGCCCATGTCCTTGATGCCGAGATCGCGCTTGATCATCGACTCGCCGAGGTCGCCGAGAGTGGCACTGGCGGCGACGGCGAGGCCCAGCAGCAGGCCCTGCCACCAGTGACCGCCGTCGATCAGGTACTGCATGGACAGCGCGCCGGCCGCCATCGCGAAGGTGACGGCCCCGACCAGGCCTTCGCGGGTCTTGCCGGGGCTGATGCGCGGCGCCAGCTTGTGCGTGCCGAAGCGCCATCCCACCGCGTACGCGCCGGTGTCGCTGACGACCGTCAGCAGCAGGAAGACGAAGACGCGCCACGGACCGTCGTGCGAGGCGAGCATCATCACCACGAAGGTGGCCAGGAACGGTACGTAGAAGGCAGCGAAGACGCCGGCCGTGACGTCACGGAGGTAGTTCTCCGGGGGTTCGACCATCCGCCAGACCAGGACGGCGAGCGCGGTGAGGGCCATGGCCACCCACGCGCCCTCCGCGCCGCGCGCGTACCCGGCGACGACCATCGCCGCGCCGCCCACGGCCAGCGGGATCAGCGGTGCCTTGATCCCCTTGCGTTCCGCGAGCCGCGAGGTCAGCTCCCACAGCCCCACCACCACCGCCGCCGCGACGACCGCGACGAACACGGCCTTGACGATGAAGAGCGAGGCGAGGATGACAACACCGAGGCCGACGCCGACCCCTATCGCGGCGCGCAGGTTGCGCCCGGCGCTCTTCTTCGCGGGGCCGCCCGGGGCCGCCTGTCGCGGCGCGGGACGATCGGGCCGCGCGGAGTGGTCCGCCGGTTCGGGGGCATCGTCGCGGAACAAGGGGCCGCTCATACGAGTGGCCCCTTCGTCCTCGCCTCCCCAGGAGCCGGCGCGTGGCGAAGCCCCCCAGGAAGAGTCGTTCACGGAGATTCGCCTCGCGTTTTCGTCCGGTCCGGGTCGGTCGGAGGTGGGGTGAGTGGGCGGAGGAGCAGGGCCGGCGCACAGGCCGGGGCTCGGCGGCCGGGCCGACTGGCCCGGCGTGGCCGGTTCCGGCCCGGGGGCCGGAACCAGATGCCGGGGATCAGACCTCGAGCAGCTCGGATTCCTTGTGCTTGAGCAGCTCGTCGATCTGCGCCACGTACTTGTGCGTGGTGTCGTCGAGCTCCTTCTCCGCCCGGCGCACCTCGTCCTCGCCGGTCTCGCCGTCCTTGACCAGCTTGTCGAGGGTCTCCTTGGCCTTGCGGCGCACACTGCGGACGGAGATCCGCGCGTCCTCCGCCTTGCCGCGGGCGACCTTGATGTACTCCTTGCGGCGTTCCTCGGTCAGCTGCGGGAAGACCACCCGGATGATCCGGCCGTCGTTCGTCGGGTTGACGCCGAGGTCGGAGTCCCGGATGGCCTGCTCGATGTTGCGCAGCGCCGAGTTGTCGAAGGGGGTGATCACGGCCATCCGCGCCTCGGGCACCGCGAAGGAGGCGAGCTGGTTGATCGGGGTCGCGGCACCGTAGTAGTCCGCCACGATCTTGTTGAACATCGCCGGGTGGGCACGGCCGGTACGGATCGCGGCGAAGTCCTCCTTGGCGACCACGACGGCCTTCTCCATCTTCTCCTCGGCCTCGAGGAGGGTCTCTTCAATCACCATGTGCTCCTGGTCTTCAGAAGGCGGAGCCATCCAATCCGGGCCCCTGCGCGCGTCTTCCCTGCACGGTGTCCGACCGGCAGCCTGTTGTCCATCCCCGTTCCGGGCGGATCGCCGGCCGGGTTGCGGCCGGCGTCGTCCGTCAGCGGGCGCCCGTGTCGTTGACGAGCGTGCCGATCTTCTCACCCTTCACGGCCCGCGCGATGTTGCCCTCCGCGAGCAGCTCGAAGACGAGGATCGGAAGCTTGTTGTCCTGGCAGAGCGTGATCGCCGTCAGGTCCGCGACGCGCAGGTCGCGGGCGATGACGTCGGAGTACTCCAGGGCGTCGAACATCACGGCGTCGGGGTTCTTGCGCGGGTCGGAGTCGTAGACCCCGTCGACGCCGTTCTTGCCCATCAGCAGCGCCTGGGCGTCGATCTCCAGGGCGCGCTGCGCGGCGGTGGTGTCGGTGGAGAAGTAGGGCATGCCCATGCCGGCGCCGAAGATCACGACACGGCCCTTCTCCAGGTGGCGCACGGCCCGCAGCGGGATGTAGGGCTCGGCGACCTGCCCCATGGTGATCGCGGTCTGCACGCGCGACTGGATGCCCTCCTTCTCCAGGAAGTCCTGGAGGGCGAGGCAGTTCATCACGGTGCCGAGCATGCCCATGTAGTCGGAGCGTGCCCGGTCCATGCCGCGCTGCTGGAGTTCGGCGCCGCGGAAGAAGTTGCCGCCGCCGATGACGACGGCGATCTCGTAGCCGTCGCGGACGACCGCCGCGATCTCACGGGCCATCTTGTGCACGACGTCGGGGTCGACACCCAGTCCCCCGCCGCCGGCGAAAGCCTCTCCGGAGAGCTTGAGCAGGTACCGGCGCTGGGCGTTGGAGCCGTCGCCGTTGGTCTTGTGGGCCTTGTCGGCGCCCTGATCCATGGAGATCTCCTCGTGCACGTACGAAGAAGGCCATTGCCGAGGGTTCGTGATCGTTCCCTGTAGCAATGGCCTCCTCGTCACAACTGCGGCCGGCCGCCGGTGAACGGCAGGCTGCGTACGACCCTAGCGGGGTCGCCGGTCAATCGCTTGCGCGGCTAGGACGCTCAGACACCGACGCGGAAGCGGGCGAAGCGCTTCAGCGTGACGCCGGCCTCGTCCAGGACCTTCTGAACGCTCTTCTTGTTGTCCTTGGCGAAGGCCTGCTCGAGAACGACGTTCTCCTTGAAGAAGCCGTTGACGCGACCCTCGACGATCTTCGAGAGGGCGGCCTCGGGCTTGCCCTCCTCGCGAGCGGTGGCCTCGGCGACGCGGCGCTCGTTCTCGACGGTCTCGGCCGGAACGTCCTCACGGGACAGGAAGGTCGGGGCGAAGGCGGCGATGTGCTGCGCGACGTCCTTGGCGACCTCGGCGTTCTCCTTGTCCAGCTCGACCAGGACGCCGACCTGCGGGGGCAGGTCCGGGCTGGTGCGGTGCAGGTAGGAGGCGACGAAGCCGTCGGTGAACTGCGCGAAGCGGTCCAGGACGATCTTCTCACCGAGGGTGGCGTTCGCCTCGTCGACGAAGGCCTGGACGGACTGGCCGTCCTTGATCTCGGAGGAGAGCAGCGTCTCCAGGTCGGCAGGCTTGGTGGCGGCGACGTGCGCGGCGATGGCGTCGGCGGCGGCCACGAACTTGTCACCCTTGGCGACGAAGTCGGTCTCGCACTTGAGCTCGACGAGGACACCCTCGCTGTTGTCACCGGCGATCAGGGAGACCACGGCGCCGTTGGACGCGGAGCGGCCCTCGCGCTTGGTGACACCCTTCTGGCCCTTGACCCGGAGGATCTCGACGGCCTTGTCCAGGTCGCCCTCGGCCTCCTCGAGCGCCTTCTTGCAGTCCATCATGCCCGCGGCGGTGAGCTCGCGGAGCTTCTTGACGTCGGCGGCGGTGAAGTTCGCCATGTCTGTCAGTCTCTTCTCGGAAGTCGGTGAATCCGGTGAGTCCGGCGGTTCTATGTGCGGACGGCGGGGGCCGGAGCCCCCGCCGTCCTCACACGCATCGGAAGGCGGGCGAGGCTCAGGCCTGCTCGGCGTCGGCGGCCGGCGCCTCGGCGGTCTCGGCAGCGGCCTCAGCCGGAGCAGCCTCGGCCGGAGCGGCCTCGGCGGCGGGCGCCTCGGTGGCGGCCTCGGCCGGAGCGGCCTCAGCGGCGGCCGGCTCGGCGGCGGACTCGTCGGCCTTGGCCTTGTCGCCCTCGAGCAGCTCGCGCTCCCAGGCGGCGAGCGGCTCGCCCTCGGCCTTGTCACCGGTGGCGGCACCGGCACCGGAGCGGGCGATGAGGCCCTCGGCGACGGCGTCGGCGATCACGCGGGTGAGCAGGGTGACGGAGCGGATCGCGTCGTCGTTGCCCGGGATCTTGTAGTCGACCTCGTCGGGGTCGCAGTTGGTGTCGAGGATCGCGACGACCGGGATGCGGAGCTTGCGCGCCTCACCGACGGCAATGTGCTCCTTCTTGGTGTCCACGATCCAGACGGCGCTGGGCACCTTCTGCATCTCGCGGATACCGCCGAGGGTCTTCTCCAGCTTCTCCTTCTCACGGGAGAGGACCAGGAGCTCCTTCTTGGTGAGGCCGGAGGCGGCCACGTCCTCGAAGTCGATCTCCTCGAGCTCCTTCAGGCGCTGCAGGCGCTTGTAGACCGTGGAGAAGTTGGTGAGCATGCCGCCCAGCCAGCGCTGGTTGACGTAGGGCATGCCGACGCGGGACGCCTGCTCGGCGATGGCTTCCTGCGCCTGCTTCTTGGTGCCGACGAACATGATGGAGCCGCCGTGCGCGACGGTCTCCTTGACGAACTCGTAGGCGCGGTCGATGTACGACAGCGACTGGAGCAGGTCGATGATGTAGATGCCGTTGCGCTCGGTGAAGATGAAACGCTTCATCTTCGGGTTCCAGCGGCGGGTCTGGTGCCCGAAGTGGACGCCGCTCTCCAGCAGCTCCCGCATCGTGACGACGGCCATGGCCGTACTCCTAGAGATACTCGGTTCTGAGCGGCCACCGGACGGCGGCCGCGCCTGACGCCCCGAACGCGCCGTGCCACAAGGGACCGAGGGACGCGTCCACCGCTCACGAGGAGGACGGTGGCGGGGCGTGCGAAGTCGACCCGGTGACCCGGATCGCCATGGAAAGTGTACGGGACCGCCGGAGCGGCGGGCGACATCGTGCCCGCGGGGTGCGGGCCCCGGGCGGTTGTCCACAGGTCGCGACCATGATCATCTCTTGCCGGCCGGGTCCGTCACCGTTGAGTCATGACGAGATCGACGGTGTTCGTGATGACGGTGTACCTCGCGGTGGTGACGTGGCTCGGTGGGCCCACGGGGCCCGCGAACGCGACCGCTCGCTGGGGTGACCAGGGTGGCGGCGCGGCTGACCGCGCCTGGCCGGTGGCGGGGGCCGGCGGGGCGCGGCGGCCGGTGGTGGAACGGGGCTTCGACCCGCCGCTCGTGCGATGGGGGGCGGGGCACCGCGGGGTGGATCTGCGGGCGGGCCCCGGCGCACCGGTGCGCGCGGCGGCGCCCGGCCGCGTGACGTACGCCGGGTCGGTGGCGGGGCGCGGAGTAGTGGTGATCGGACTGGCGGAAGGGCTGCGGATCACGTACCAGCCGGTGCGGGCGACGGTCGCCGCCGGTGACGAGGTGCGCGCGGGCCAGGTGGTCGGGGAGCTCACGGACGGGCCGTGGCACTGCCCGGGCGGCTGTCTGCACTGGGGGCTGCGGCGCGGGGACGCCTATCTCGATCCGCTGTCGCTGCTGCCGGACGCCCTGTTGCGCGGTGGTCCGTCGCGGCTGCTGCCGGTGTTCGGCGTGCCGCTGCCCGACGGGACGGAAGGCAGGCGGGCGCGGCCGCCGGAGGGAGCGGCGGTCCCCGCTCTCAGCCGAGGACCCCGCGCAGGGCCGTGGTGACGGCGGCGTCGGCGATGGCGTCCGGCTCCTCGGCCGCGCCCAGTTCGATGCGGCGCACCGCGGCATCCACAACGCCCTGCACCAGCATGGCGATGAGCCGGGGTTCACGGTGGCCGAGGGCGCCCAGGGCGTCCACGACCATGGCGATCAGGCCGCCGTGGGCCGCGCGGATCCTCTCGCGGGCGCCCGCGTCGAGCTCGCCGGCGGAGATGGCGACCACCGCGCGGTGCCTGCGGTCCCCGACGAGGGCGAGCTGACGGCGCACATACGCCTCGATCTTGCGCTCGGGGCCGTCGGCCGCCTCCATGGCGGCCTCGACCTCCGCCGCCCAGACGGGGAAGTCGACCGCGCACAGCTCCTCGACCACGGCCGCGCGCGAGCGGAAGTACTCGTAGACCGAGGACCTGGCCAGTCCGGTGCGTTCGGCCAGGGCGGGGAAGGTCAGGGCTTCCGTACCGCCCTCGGAGAGCAGGGTTCGCGCGGCGTCCAGCAGGGCGTCGCGCTGCATCGACCGGTGCTCGGCCACCGAGGCCGCTCGAATCTTGGGCACGCCACCACTGTACGGAAGCCGCGCGGAGGCCGGGCCCTCCCGTCGGCAACGCGCGTCATCGGCCGACGTCGGCCAGTTTCGCGCGCAATTGGAGCACGGACTTGGTGTGGATCTGGCTGACCCTGCTCTCGGTCACCCCGAGCACCTGCCCGATCTCGGCCAGCGTGAGGCCCTCGTAGTAGTAGAGGGTGACCACGGTCTTCTCGCGCTCGGGAAGGGTGTTGATCGCCCTGGCCAGCAGCCGGCGCAGTTCGCGGTCCTCGGCGACCTCGACGGGGTTGTCGGCGCCGGTGTCCTCCAAGGTGTCGACGAGGCTCAGCCGGTCGCCGCCCTCGACGCCGCCGTGCAGCAGGTCCTCCAGGGCGACGACATTGGCGAGCGAGAGCTGGCTGAAGACCGCGTGCAGTTCCTCCAGCGCGATGCCCATCTCGGCGGCGACCTCGGGCTCGCTGGGGGTGCGCCGCAGCGAGGCCTCCAGTGTGGCGTAGGCACGCTCGACGGCACGGGCCTTCTGACGCACCGAGCGGGGGATCCAGTCCAGGGCGCGCAGTTCGTCGATCATGGCGCCGCGGATGCGGGTGATCGCGTAGGTCTCGAACTTGATCGCGCGCTCGGGATCGAACTTCTCGATGGCGTCGATGAGCCCGAAGACACCGGAGGAGACAAAGTCCGCCTGCTCGACATTGGCCGGCAGACCCACGCTGACGCGCCCGGCCACGTACTTCACCAGGGGTGAGTAGTGCAGGATCAACTGCTCACGCAGGCGTGTGTCCCCCGTGGACTTGTAGGTCCGCCACAGCGCGTCGAGCGAGGTGGGGGCGGGAGGCCGGGGGGAACCGGTGACGGTGGTCGCCGCCGTCGCGCGGTCTGACCCGGGGGTGTGCGGGTGCATGCGTGGATTTGAGCCGTTCTGCTGTGATCTGCGGGGCGGACGGGAGTCGGACCTCCTTGAGCGTAGCGTGACGACGAGGTCGCAGAACGCGACGTTCCGGCGTCGACATAAGCTCGCCATCCCGGAGGTCCCAGGTCAAGAACCGTCCTGTCACCTGATGGTGTGTTCACCGGCGGAGCGTGTCGGCGCGCACCCCTCCTTCAGATGGTTTTCCGCCAACTTCCAGCGCGGGCCGTCACGTTCCACGAAGCCGAGAACATGCAGTTCAAGGAGGTGGCCAAGGGTGTCGTCGGGGGTGCTCGCGGCGGCCGCCGCGATCGCCGCGCACTCGGCGCCGGCCCGTCCGCCGGGCAGTGCCTCCAGGACCCGTGCTGTCTCGGGCGGGAGCAGATCGCGCGGCAGGAGGGCACCACGGCGCTCGGGCCCGAGGTCCTGGCCGATCCGGCCGACGAGTTCGGCCACATCGGCCGCGCCGGTCACCAGCATGCCGTCCGCGCGCAGCAGTTCGTGCACCCCCTGGGACAGCGCCGACGTGCAGGGACCGGGCACTCCCATCACGAAGCGCCCCAGTTCCCGGGAGCGGCGCGCGGTGATCAGCGAGCCGCTGCGGTACTGGGCCTCGACCACGACGGTGCCCCGCGTCAGCGCCGCGATCACACGATTGCGGAGCACGAACCGGGACCGCGTCGGGTGCGCGGCGGGCGGCAATTCACTGAGGAGCAGACCCTGTTCGGCGATGCGTCCGATCAACTCGGCATGACCGGGCGGATAGGCCACGTCCACCCCGCACGCGACGACCCCCACCGTCGCACCCCGCACGGACAGCGCCCCGCGGTGCGCCGCGCCGTCGATGCCGTACGCGGCCCCGGAGACGACGACCCAGCCCGACTCGGCGAGCTCCGCGCCGAGCGTGGACGCCATGTGGGAGCCGTACTCGGTGCACGCGCGGGCGCCGACGACGGCGACCGAGCGCAGCGCCCACATCCGCAGGGAGGGCCGGCCTCGCGTCCAGAGCCCGAACGGCCGCTCGTCCCCGAGGTCGTCCAGCTGCGTCGGCCAGTCCGGGTCCCCGGGGCACAGGAACCGCCCGCCCAGGGCCCGCACCACGGCAAGGTCCCGCGCCGGGTCGGCGCGGAACGCCCGCAGGGTGTAGCCCGCCCGCCGCTGCTCGCTCGCCCCGGGCAGGGCCTCGCCGGCCGTCAGGGCCTTGAGCGTCTCGACGGGGCCGAGTTCCCGCAGCCAGCGTCCGGCGGTCGTGTCACCGGGGTCCGCGATGCCGGTGAGCGCCGCCCGGGCGAAGCGCTCCTCCTCCGTCGGGGGCGGTTCGTCCCCGGGTCCGGGTTCGTCCAGAGTGTCGTCGGTACCGAAGAGCGTGCCGTGCGTCATGGGACCTCCTTCGTGCTCGGCGCCGCCCCTGTCGCCGCGAGACCGCGACGTACCCCGGTGCGCAGTTCCAGTGCGCGTTCCATGTCGACGCCGTCGGGTCGGTCACGGCCGGCCAGGTCGGCGACGGTCCAGGCGACCCGCAGCACGCGGTCGAGACCGCGCGCGGTGAGCAGGCCGCGCTCCATGTCCCGCTCGACGGCGCGCAGGGCGCCCGGGGCGGCGGCCCAGCGCGTCCGCAGCTCATGGCCGGGGACCTGGCTGTTGATCCGCCAGGGGGTGCCCACGTACCGCGCGGCGGCCCTTTCCCTGGCCTCGCGCACCCGTTCCGCGACCGTCCGCGTGCTCTCGGAACCGGCGGTGCCGCCCATCAGTTCGGAGCGGCTGACCGCCTCGACCTCCACGCGCAGGTCGACCCGGTCCAGCAGCGGCCCGGACAGTCGCCCCTGGTAGCGGCGCACCATGCTGGGCGTGCAGTCGCACAGGCCGCCGGGCGACCCGTACCGGCCGCAGGGACAGGGATTTGCGGCCAGGACGAGCAGGAAGCGTGCCGGGAGGCGGACGACACCGGCGGCGCGGGCGATGACGACGTGTCCGGACTCCAGGGGCTGGCGCAGCGCGTCGAGCGCCTGGCCGCCGAACTCGGGTGCCTCGTCGAGAAAGAGCACGCCCTTGTGCGACAGCGAGACGGCGCCGGGGCGCGGGAGGGCGTTGCCGCCGCCGACGAGCGACTGCATCGTCGCCGAGTGGTGCGGGGCGCAGTAGGGCGGCTCCTCGACCAGCGGCTTGCCCGGGGGCAGGATGCCCGCGACGGAGTGCACGGCGGAGACCTCGACCGACTCCTGCCGCGTCAGCGGCGGCAGGAGTCCGGGCAGGCGTTCCGCGAGCATGGTCTTGCCGGCGCCGGGCGGGCCCTTGAGGTAGAGGTGGTGGCCACCGGCCGCCGCCACTTCGAGGGCGAGGCGTGCCACGCCCTGCCCGGCGACGTCCGCGAGGTCGGGGGTCCCGGCGTCGGAGAACCCCGTGCCGTGTCCCGCGCCGGGCAGGGCGAGGCCGGCCAGCATGGGATCGGGGCGCCCCTCGCCCGGGTCCTCGGGCTCCTCGGGGGCCAGCTCGTCGTTGAGGAGCGCGATCAGCTGCCGCAGGCTGCGCACCCCGAGCACATGGACGCCGGGTACGAGCGAGGCCTCCGCCACCGTCCGCTCGGGCACGACCACGTGCCGGTAGCCGGCTTCGGCGGCGGCCAGGACGGCCGGGAGGACTCCGCGGACGGGCCGGACACGGCCGTCGAGCCCCAGTTCCCCGATCATCATCAGGTCGGCGATGTCCCGGGGGGCGACGCGCTCGTTGGCGGCGAGCACGGCGCAGGCGACGGCGAGGTCGAAGCCGCTGCCGCCCTTGGGGACGGACGCGGGACTGAGGCCCACGGTGAGCTTCTTCTGCGGCCACGTCTCGCCGCTGTTGACGAGCGCGGCGCGGACCCGGTCGCGGCTCTCGGTCAGGCTCTTGTCGGGCAGCCCCACCAGCGTGAACGCCGGCACGCCGGGCTCCAGGTCGGCCTGGACCTCGACCACGACGCCCTCCACGCCGAGCAGCGCCACCGAACACGTTCGGGCGAATCCCATCAGGCGGCCCCCCGTACGTGCTCGACCCGGGCGGCGCCCCGCTGCGGCAGGGTCACGCCGACGACGTCGATGCGGATCCCGCCCGGTGGCGGGCCGCCGTGGTCGGCCAGCCAGCACTCGGCGAGCCGCCGCAGCCGTTCGGCCTTGCGCGCGGTGACCGCGGCCATCGGATGCTCTCGGCCGCCCTCCGTCCGCGACTTGACCTCGCAGACGACCACGGCGTCCCCGTCGGTCGCCACGATGTCGATCTCGCCGTGGCGTTCGCGGTGCCGGCAGCGCCAGTTGCGCTCCAGCACCGTCATCCCGGCGGCCGCCAGGGATCGCGCCGCCACGTCCTCGCCGTACCGTCCGATCGCTCCTCGGGCGTTCATGTCACACCACCTCCGTCACTCACTGTGACGGAAGTGGCGCCCCAAAGATGATCTTGCCTGCGCCCTGTGGATAACTTCCCCGGGCGGGTCGCGGCGCTGCGCCGGCCGGGCCGGACGACTCAGCCGTTGAAGCCGGAGTCGTCCGACGGGAGGTCCAGATCGGCCTTGTTGAGCTCCTCGATGTTCACGTCCTTGAACGTGAGCACCCGTACCTGCTTCACGAACCGCGCCGGGCGGTACATGTCCCACACCCACGCATCGGCCATCGACACCTCGAAGAAGACCTCACCCTGGACCGAGTGCACCTGCATCTCGTAGTCGTTGGTGAGGTAGAAGCGACGCTCGGTCTCGATCACGTACTTGAACAGGCCGACGACATCCCGGTACTCCCGGTAGAGCTTGAGCTCCATCTCGGTCTCGTACTTCTCGAGGTCCTCGGCACTCATGGCATGTTCCCCTTCAGCCGTACGTCCCCCCATTGTGCGTCAGTCACGCTCCGTCCCCAGGTGGATCGGGGACAGTGGGGGTCCTTCGCCCAGCAGCCTGCCCAGCAGTCCGGCGAGTCTGGTCGGATACACCGTCTCACGCGTGCCGAGAAGTTCTTCACAGGTCCACCATCGCAGGCCTGTGACGCTGCGCTGCTCCAATTCCGTCAATCCAGCGGTATGGAATCGGATGTCGTCGGTACGGGCCAGGAAATACCACTCGTCCTGCTCCCAGCGCCGCCCGTCGAAGTCGAACGCGCACGACCGCTCCCAGAGCACCGGCCCGAGCTTCACGCCCGTGATGCCGGTCTCCTCGGCGAGCTCGCGCAGCGCCGCGTCCTCCAGGCTCTCGCCCTCCTCGACCCCGCCACCGGGGGTGAACCACCAGGTCACCGACGGGTCGTCCGGCTCGTAGCCGTGCAGCAGCAGGATCCGGTCGGTGGGATCGAGCAGGATGACCCGCGCCGCGCGCCGCCGTGCCACGGTCAGCGCGCCGTCCGCCGGCGGCCCGCGAGACGGGCCACCGGCCCGTACGCGGCTCCGCAGAAGATGAGCACGGCACCGCCCACCACCGCCGCCACGACCGCCCTCAGCGGCCCGGGAGCGGACGGCCCGTCCCCGGACAGCCCCGCGAAGGCCGTAGGGCGCTCCAGCATGCCGGCCCGGCCCGCGGGCCAGGCGATGGCGTCGGCGCGCGCGCTCACCGCGCTGCGCGGCACGGAGCCGCCGTCGGAGTCGGTGAGCCGGACCCGCGAGTCCTCGGACGTG
This sequence comes from Streptomyces sp. NPDC046977, assembly GCF_040644455.1. NCBI lineage: Bacteria > Bacillati > Actinomycetota > Actinomycetes > Kitasatosporales > Streptomycetaceae > Streptomyces > Streptomyces sp. NPDC046977. The sequence goes on along the minus strand of NZ_JBEYWO010000022.1, from coordinate 96,549 downwards.
GCGCGGTTGTCGCCCATCATGAAGAGATTGCCCTGGGGCACGGTGGCCGTGAAGCCGGTCGGCGATGCCGGAGCCTTGGGGTCGAGCAGGTACGGCTCGTCGACCGGCTTGCCGTTGACCGTCAGCCGCCCCTGCTTGTCGCAGCAGGCCACCTTGTCGCCGCCGACCGCCACGACCCGCTTGACCATGGGGACGTCGCCCCAGAGCGAGTCGTTGAAGACCACGATGTCGCCGCGGCTGACGTCTGAGCCGTCGATGCGCTGGGCGAGGATCCGGTCCCCCGCGTCCACGGTCGGGGTCATCGACCCGGTCGGGACGGTGTAGGGCTGGTAGAGGATCGCGCCCCAGACGAAACCGCCGAGGAAGAGAACGGAGCCGAGGGCGACGGCCAGCCCGGAGAGTATCGCTCCGGCCCGTCCGCCGCCCTCACCGCCCGTCCCGCGCGTGCCGCCCGTCGTCGTACGCGTGCCCGTGCGTGTGCCTGTGCTCATGCGACCGCACCCTACCCGGCGGTACGGATTCCGGGCAGCCCTGTCACTTCGCCTCGTTGATCAGCCGGCGCCGCCGGAGCAGCACCAGCGGCACCGCGCCCGCGACACCGGCCGCGGCGGGCAGTCCCGCGGCGGCGGCCGCGCTGATACCCGGCTGGTCGAAGGTACTGGGGACCGGCAGGGTCGACCAGCGGCCGATCGGCCAGGCCACGACGATCGCCCGGCCGACGACCTCGTCGTTGGAGACCGTGCCGTTGCCCGGGAGGTCCTGGTGGTACCGGGAGTCCAGGGAGTCCTGGCGGTGGTCGCCCATCACCCAGATCCGGTCCTTGGGGACCCTGATCGGGCCGAAGGGACGGTCCCCGCAGGGCGTGTTCCCCGGGTAGATGTACGGCTCGTTCAGCGCCTTGCCGTTCACCTTGACCGGGCCGGTGCCCTGGCACTCCACAGTGTCGCCGCCGACCGCGATGACCCGCTTGATCAGGTCCTTCTCCTCGGCCGAGGGCATCAGGCCGACAAAGCTGAGGACCTTCTGGATCGCCGAGGTGACCGGGTTGGTGTCGACCGGCGCGGTCTCGCCGAGCCAGCCGCCCGGGTCGTGGAAGACGACGACCTCACCGCGCTCCGGCTCCGAGCCGAACCAGGGCGTCAGCTTGTCGACGAGGACGCGGTCGCCCTCCTGCAGCGTGTTCTCCATCGACGCGGACGGGATGGAGAACGCCTGCACCAGAAACGTCTTGATCAGCAGCGCGAGCACCAGGGCGATCACGATGAGCAGCGGCAGTTCCTTCCAGAACGAGCGCTGCTTCTGCGGCGAGTCGCCTTCGCCGTCCGTCGTGTCATCCGCCTCGTCGGAGGAGCCGCCCGAGCCGCCCGAGCCGGATTCCGGGCGCGCGCCCTCGCCGGGCCTCACCCCGTCCTCGCCGGTCGTGCCCTCCGAGGAACCCTGATCTTCCGGCTCTTCGCGTCCGGACCTTGCGCCGACCACCAGGTCCCCCACATCCACTCCTCACTCCACGCTGCCGCCCGCGCCTGATCCGGCGCAGGCCCACGACTCCCATAACGAGCGGGAGTTCCGCAGGAGGCGGGAGCGCAATCATTCCTTGCCGATTGTTGGATGTTGCCACCCTATTGCTCGCGGTGGCGGTAGACGCGCCAGAGGGAGCCGGTGCGGCGACGGTGGAGAAAGTCGTCGGTTCCTTCAGTCCGGCCCAGTGGCCCAAGGGCCAGGCCACCGCGAAGGCACGGCCGACGACCAGGCTTTCCGGCACGGTGCCGTTGCCGGCGTCCTTCAGATGGAACCGGGAGTCCGCGGAATTGGAGCGGTGGTCGCCCATGACGAACAGCCGGCCCGGCGGAACCTTGACCGTGAATTTAATGTCCGAGGGCGGATTGCCCGGATAGATGTACGGCTCGTCGAGCGGCGTGCCGTTGACCGTGACCCGGCCGTCCTTGTCGCAGCACTTCACCGTGTCGCCGCCGACCGCGACGACCCGCTTGATCAGGTCCTGCTCGTCCGCTGACGGCAGCAGGCCGATGAAGGTGAAGAACTCCTTGATCTGCTTGACCCCCACGGGGTCCTGGCCGCTCTGGGCCTGCTCGCCCTCCAGCCAGTTGCCGGGGTCCTTGAAGACGACCACGTCCCCGCGCTGCGGCTTGGTGCCGAACCAGGGGGTGAGCTTGTCGACGACCACGCGGTCGCCGATGCGGATCGTCTGCTCCATGGAGCCGGACGGGATGACGAACGCCTGGAGCAGGAAGGTCTTGAGCACCAGCGCGATCAGCAGCGCGACACCGATGAGCAGCGGTATCTCGCGGGCCGCGGAACGCCGGCGTTTGCGCTTGACCTTCCGGGCCAGCCTGCGGCGCTCGGCGCGGCCGCCGCCCCTGCGCGGCCCCGCGGCGCTCTCCTCGTCGTCGCCCAGGTACGCCGCACGGACGGGCCTGCCCTCTCCCGGCCGTCCCCGGCTACCCATGGGCGCCGTCCAGCGACCTGCGCCGGCTCAGCGGCCAGATGGTGAACTCGGCCCTGCCGATCACCTTGTCCACCGGGACCGTGCCCCCGCCGGGGTCACCGAGATGGTCCCGGGAATCCCGGCTGTCGGCACGGTGGTCGCCCATCACCCACAGCCTCCCCTCAGGAACCTCGATGTCGAACGCTACCCGTGACGGTGTGTCGCCGGGATAAAGATAGGTCTCGTCCAGCGGACGGCCGTTGACGGTGATCCTGCCCCGTCGGTCGCAGCAGGTCACGCGGTCCCCGCCGATGCCGATCACCCGCTTGACGTAGCCGGTCCGGCCGGACTCCTGCACGAACGATCCCTCGCCGTCGAACACCACGACGTCACCCCGGGCCGGGGCGCCGCCGAAACGGTACGCCAGTTTGTCGACCAGCACCCGGTCCCCGGATCGCAGGGTGTTCTCCATCGACCCGCTGGGAATCTCGTAGGGCTGCGCCACGAAGGTGTTGACCGCGGCGATCACAGCGGCGCAGGCCACGACGAGAAGCGCATACCGCTGTGTACGTACGCCGAAGCGCGACCGCTCATCCCGCCCTGGGGCCGGATCGGCGCGGTCGCGCTCGGCAAGAGGTACCTCGGTGTCCATCGAGCGCAGAGCCTATACGGCCCCGCATATGCCCGGGCGGACTCAGTTGTCGCGCTTCTCCTTGATCTTCGCGGCCTTGCCGCGCAGCTCACGGAGGTAGTACAGCTTCGCGCGACGCACGTCGCCGCGGGTCACGAGCTCGATCTTCTCGAAGATCGGGCTGTGCACCGGGAACGTACGCTCGACGCCGACGCTGAAGGAGACCTTGCGGACCGTGAAGGTCTCACGGACGCCGGAACCCTGACGGCGGATGACAACGCCCTTGAACTGCTGGATACGGGAGCGGTTGCCCTCGATCACGCGGACGTGGACGTTGACGGTGTCACCGGGGCGGAAGGCCGGGACGTCGCTGCGCAGCGACGCGGCGTCGACGGTGTCGAGCACGTGGGACATGTGTGTCTGCTTTCTTCGCCCATGCCACAGGTCATCGGCGGACATAGTGATGGTGGTGAGTGCCGCCGCATCGGACGGGCGTCGTGTCCCCCTGTGGCAGGGGCGCGCGGCGGACGCAGAGCGGCAGCCGCCTATTCTTCCACGGCTTCCGGGGCTCGCCAAAATCGGCCGTCCTCGCGGGGTGCCCAGCCCAGGGCGGCGAGGATCGCCCGGTCGTGCTTGTCCAGCGCCGCCGGGTCGCAGCGCTCGATCAGGTCGGGGCGGTGCGCGGAGGTGCGACGGAAGGCCTCGTCGCGGCGCCAGCGGGCGACCTTGCCGTGGTGGCCGCTGAGCAGCAGGTCCGGCACGCCGCGGTCCCGCCAGACCGGCGGCTTGGTGTAGACGGGGCCTTCCAGCAGGTCGGCCATCGCGCCGGGGGCGAAGGAGTCGTCGCGGTGGGACTCGGCGTTGCCGAGCACGCCCGGCAGCAGCCGGGCGATCGCCTCGACCATGACCAGCACCGGGGCCTCGCCACCGGCCAGCACGTAGTCGCCGATGGAGACCTCGCGCACGTCGAGCCGGTCGCCGTACTCGTCGATGACGCGGCGGTCGATGCCCTCGTAGCGGGCCGGGGTGAACACCAGCCAGGGCCGCTCGGAGAGCTCGACCGCGAGTTCCTGGGTGAAGGGGCGCCCGCTGGGGGTCGGCACGACGAGCACCGGCGCGCCCTCGCCCGAGGCCAGGACCGCGTCCAGCGCCTCGCCCCACGGCTCGGGCTTCATGACCATCCCCGGGCCGCCGCCGTAGGGGGTGTCGTCGACCGTGTTGTGCCGGTCGTGGGTGTACGCGCGCAGGTCGTGGATGCGGACGTCCAGCCGACCGCGCGTCCTGGCCTTGCCGACCAGGGAGACGTTCAGCGGCTCCAGGTACTCCGGGAAGATCGTGACGACGTCGATGCGCATTACGCCGGCTCCGCCCCGCCCTCGCCGTCGGCCTTGTCCCCGTTGCCGGCGCTCGCGGCGCTGTCGGCGCTGGCGGCCGTCTCGGCCTCGGTCTCGTCGAGCAGGCCCGGCGGCGGGTCGATGACCGCCCGCTGCGCCTCCAGATCGATCTCGGGCACGATCTCGCCGACGAAGGGCACCATGACCTCGCTGCCGTCCGGCCGTTCGACGACGAGCAGGTCGTGGAAGGGCAGGTGGGAGATCTCGGTGATGCGGCCGACCTCGGTCCCGTCGACGGTGACCACGTCGAGGTCGATCAGCTGGTGGTCGTAGAACTCCTCGGGGTCCTCCGGACGCTCCTCCGGGTCGACCTCGGCGATCAGCAGGACGTTGCGCAGCGCCTCGGCGCCGGTGCGGTCCTTGACGCCCGCGAAGCGCAGCATCAGCCGGCCGCTGTGCACGCGCCCGGTCTCGATCGTGAGCGGTCCGGCCGAGGCCGGGTCCGTGGTCAGTACGGCGCCCGGGGCGAGCCGCGACTCCGGCTCGTCGGTGCGCACCTCCACCGAGACCTCGCCCTTGATGCCATGGGCGCGGCCGATGCGTCCCACTACCAGCTGCACTTGTTCGCGCTCCTGTGCGTTGCCTGTCGGATACGGCTCGGGCCGGGGGCGGCGGTGACGCCTCCCCCGGCCCGTGCCGGTGCTTCGTGTCTCAGCGAACCTGGTCGACGTCGACGAGGTCGACGCGGACACCGCGTCCGCCGATCGCGCCCACTACGGTGCGCAGGGCACGGGCGGTACGGCCGTTGCGGCCGATCACCTTGCCGAGGTCGTCGGGGTGCACCCGGACCTCCAGGACCTTCCCGCGACGCAGAGTGCGCTCGGCGACCTGCACGTCATCGGGATTGTCGACGATGCCCTTGACCAGGTGTTCGAGGGCCTCCTCGAGCACGATCAGGCCTCGGTCGACTCGGCCGCCTCGGCGGCCTCGTCCTTCTTGTCCGACTTCTTGGCCTTCTGGGTGATGGCCTCACCCTTGGGCCCGTCCCCGGCGTCCTTGGCGGCAGCCTCGAAGAGGGCCCGGTGGTCGGCCTTGGGCTCGGCGACGAGGAGCGGGGCCGGAGCCGGCTCGCCCTTGTACTTCTGCCAGTCGCCGGTCTTCTTCAGGATCGCGAGCACGGCCTCGGTCGGCTGCGCGCCGACACCCAGCCAGTACGCCGCGCGCTCCGCGTCGACCTCGATGCGGGACGGGTTCTGGACCGGGTGGTACAGGCCGATCTCCTCGATGGCCCGGCCGTCACGGCGGGTCCGGGAGTCGGCGACGACGATGCGGTAGTGAGGCGAACGGATCTTGCCCAGACGCTTCAGCTTGATCTTGACTGCCACGGGAGTGGGTTCTCCTGGTGTTGACGTGGGTTGGGCACACCGGACCGCCACGTGGGGTTGTGGAGGCGGATGCCCGACGGACGCGTCAGCCGAAGGAGAGAGGGGTCCTGCACGGCTGCCGAGTGCTCAGCTGACCATTGTGCCATACGGCGGGCATGCCGCCGCACGCCGGGAGCGGCCCCGGCAGTGCTTGCTGTGCCCGCCGAGCCCGCCGCCGCGGGCGGCCGCCTCAGGCGACGGCCGCCGCGGCCTCCGGGATCCGGAACGGTGTCCCGCACGCCCCGCAGACGATCGGCGCCTGCGCGAGCACGGACGGCACGACGCGGACGTTGCGCCCGCAGTCGCAGACCGCCTTCACCCGTACGCCGCCACCCGAGGACCCGTGCCGGGCGGCGGGCCCGCGGAAGCTGCGGGCGGTGTCGGCGGCGGTCGCCGCGGTGTGCGCTCTGAGGGCGCGCTGCAGCCGGTCGATCGTGGCCCGGTAGCGCTTCTTGGTGTCGGGGCGCATCTGGACCAGGGAGAAGCCGCTGCTGGGGTGCGGCTCCTCGGCGTGGTCCAGGCCGAGTTCATCGGCGATGGCCAGGAACCGACGGTTGTGGTAGCGGCCCGCCCGCGAGGTGTCCCGGACGCCGCGAGCGGCGGCGACTCCGTGGACGGCCTCGTGCAGCAGGCGCTCGAAGGAGAGCTCCGTGCCGCACGCGGACGAGGACTCTCCGATCAGGGACTCGGGGGCGGCCAGATCGGGCAGCTCGGGGTGGTGCCGTTGAATGTCGGCCCATGCGACTGCCAGCTCGGCGGCGAGGACTGGTGGTGTCGTGCTCACGTCGTGACAACGAGCCGGGGGCGCCCGGTGTTCCGATACCGGGCCATCCCAAATATTTTGCACGTACTAGTCAGTTCAGGATGATGAGTACGGCCGAGGGCGGGTGCGGAGAACAGTGGAGAAGTCACGCACCCGCCTCAAGGAAGGACGTACTGCCGATTACGTACGTCGCTTTTCAGTCATCTGACGGTCAGTATGCCCGCGCGACGACCGCCACGGTACCCGGCGCGTCGTCCGAATCCGGCACCGCCCCGTCCTCGGTGAGCAGGCAGCGCACGGACACACCCTGCTCGGCGAGCTTGGCCTCGCCCTCCGGGCCCAGGTCGGCCCACGGAATGCGGGCCCAGCCGGTGGCCGCGGCCTCGGCGGCCTCGCCGATGGTCGCGACGTCCACGGTGCGCGACTCGCGGCGCTCTCGGGACAGGCGCAGCAGCGTGGCCTGGTCCTCCTCCAGCGCCTTGGGGATCAGGGCGGTGAGCTCGTCGATGGCCACCGGCTCCTTGCCGCCGGGGATGCGGCGGGCCAGCATCGCGGTGCCGTTCTCCAGGTCGCGCGGACCGACCTCGACACGGACGGGCACGCCCTTGAGCTCCCAGTCCACGGCACGGCGGCCGAAGGGGGTGTCGGTGCGCACGTCCACCTGCACGCGGACGCCCGCGGCCTTGAGCCGGTCGCCGATCTCGCGGACCTTGGCGACGACCGCGTCGTCCCCCTTGATCGCGAGCACGACGGCCTGCACGGGTGCCAGCCGCGGCGGCACGCGCAGTCCGTTGTCGTCGCCGTGGCTCATGATCAGGCCGCCGACCATGCGGGTCGAGGTGCCCCACGAGGTCTGCCAGACCAGCTCCTGCTGCCCTTCCCTGGACAGGTAGGAGGTGTTGAAGGCCTTGGCGAAGTTGGTGCCCAGCTCGTGGCTGGTGCCCAGCTGCAGCGCCTTGCCGTCGCCCATCATGCCTTCGAGGGTGAGGGTGTTGATGGCGCCGGCGAAGCGCTCGCGGGCGGTCTTGCGGCCGAGCAGGACGTCGATGCCGAGGACGCCGGTCATGAAGTCGCCGTAGACCTCGCGGTGGATCATCGAGGCGTAGTCGCGCGCGTCCTCGAAGGTGGCGTGCGCGGTGTGGCCCTCCTGCCAGAGGAACTCGCTCGTGCGCAGGAAGAGCCGCGAGCGCATCTCCCAACGGACGACGTTCGCCCACTGGTTGATCAGCAGGGGCAGGTCGCGGTAGCTCTGCACCCACTTGGAGAAGTACTCGTTGACGATGGTCTCGGAGGTGGGCCGGACGACGACCGGCTCCTCCAGCTCCTTGCCGCCGCCGTGGGTCACCACGGCCAGCTCCGGGGCGAAGCCCTCGACGTGCTCGGCCTCCCGGGTCAGGTAGGACTGCGGGATGAAGAGCGGGAAGTACGCGTTCTGGGCGCCCGCCTCCTTGATCCGCGCGTCCATCTCCTGCTGCATCCGCTCCCACAGCGCGTACCCGTACGGCCGGATGACCATGGTGCCGCGCACCGGGCCGTTGTCGGCCAGTTCGGCCTTGTTGATCAGGTCCTGGTACCAGCGCGGGAAGTCGTCCGCCTGGGGCGTGAGTACGGGAGCCTTTGCCATGCCGCAGATGGTACGGGTCCGCCGCCGCCGGACGTGAATCGACGGGGCGCGCGCCCCGTCGCGGGTTCGGCTCAATCCCCGCCTTCAAACCTCTGGACTACGGCCCGGAAGGGGAGTTGGCTGACCTAGGGGGGTGCACCGCGTAACCGGGAACATGCGCGGCGTAACGGGGGAGCGGACGAGGAAAGCTTTCAGCGAGACCGCGACGCGGCTGAAGGGGCGATCTATGACACCTACGCTCGCACACCCACCGATGCACCGGACCGACGGAAGGGCGCGGGACTGGGCCGAGATCCAGGAGCGGATGCTCGTACCGCTCTACGAGGCCGTGCACGAGCGCCTGAACGTCGGCACCGGAACACGCCTGCTGGGCGTCGGATGCGGTGCGGGGCTCGCGCTGCTCATGGCCGCCGCCCGGGGCGCCACCGTCACCGGGTGCGACCCCGACGACCACCGGCTGGCACTCGCGCGGCAGCGACTGCTGCCGGCCCCGCAATGGGGCGTCCCCGCACCCTCCCCCGGCCGCGTACGGCTGGTGCCCGGCGGACCGGGGGCGACGGCCGCGCCCGGCGCGCAGCCGTTCACGGTGATCACCGCGTTCGACCCGGCGGCGCCGCCGTCGGACCTGGTGCCGGCGCTGCGCGCGGCGGCCGTTCTCGCCGAGCGCAGCAGCCCCGTCGTCCTGGCCGGCTGGGGGCCGCCCGAGCGGTGCGCGACCGGGCGGGTGCTGCGGGTCGCCGCGCGCCTGGCCGAACCGCGCGGCGCCGCCGTGGAGACCCGCCTCAGCGGCCGCGACGACCTGGAGGACATGGCCCGCGCCGCGGGCCTGCGCCCGGACGGGTCGGGACGGGTCTCCTGCCCGTTCGGCTACCCCGACATGGACAGCGCGGTGCGCGGCCTGGTCTCCACCGGGCTCTTCGACGCGGCGGCGGCCGCCACGGACGGGGACCAGGTCCGCAAGGAACTGCGGGAGGCACTGCACCCGTACCGGCGCGCGGACGGCACCGTGCGGATGGAGAACGTCTTCCGCTACCTGGTGGCACGGGTCTGACCCGCTCCGGGCCCGGCTGGAATCGATCATCTAGTCGAGGTTCCCGGCCGGCTTCTCCAGCCGGGGGATGCCGGCGGCCGCGTACGCCTCGCCCTCCTCCAGCGTCTCCGCCTCCAGCAGCCGCTCCGCCAGCGAGTCCAGTTGCCCGCGGTGCTGGTCGAGGAGGCGGCAGGCGGTGCCGTAGCACTCGTCGACGATGCGGCGCATCTCCGCGTCGACCACGTCCAGGGTGGAGGGCGCGGCCGACAGCCCGTACGGCTGCTGGGCGTCGGACGGGATCGCCGACAGCGGCCCGACCCGGTCGCTCATCCCCCACCGGCCGACCATGCCGCGCACGAGGTTGGTGACCTGCTCCAGGTCGTTCTCCGCGCCGGTGGTGATCACCCCGAACACGACGTGCTCGGCGGCCATGCCGCCGAGCGCGCCGATGATGCGGCCGCGCAGGTACTCCTCGCTGTAGGCGTAGCGGTCGGCGTCGGGCGTGGACAGGGTGACGCCCAGGGCGCGGCCGCGCGGCACGATGGTGATCTTGCGTACCGGGTCGGCGCCCGGCTGCAGCATGCCGAGCAGGGCGTGGCCCGACTCGTGGTACGCGGTGCGGCGCCGCTCCTCGGGGGAGAGCACCAGCGGCCGCTCGGCGCCGAGCTGCACCTTCTCCAGCGCGTCGGACAACTCGCGCTGCCCGACGGCCTTCTTGCCGCGCTTGACGGCGAGCAGGGCGGCCTCGTTGGCGAGGTTGGCGAGTTCCGCGCCCGTCATGCCGGGGGTCGCGCGGGCGATCCGCGTGAGGTCGATGTCATCCTGGAGCGGGACGTCGCGCAGATGGATGCGGAGGATCGCCTCGCGGCCGGCGCGGTCGGGCGGGCTGACGTGCACCGTGCGGTCGAAGCGGCCGGGCCGGGTGAGGGCGGGGTCCAGGACGTCCGGGCGGTTGGTTGCGGCGATGACGACGACGCCCTCGGAGCCGGAGAAGCCGTCCATCTCGGTGAGGATCTGGTTCAGGGTCTGCTCGCGCTCGTCGTGGCCGCCGAGTCCGCCGGCGGCGCCGCGGGCGCGGCCGATGGTGTCGATCTCGTCGATGAAGATGATCGCGGGGGCGACCTTGCGCGCCTCGGCGAACAGCTCGCGCACCCGCCCGGCGCCGACGCCGACGATCATCTCGATGAACTCCGACGCCGAGGCGGAGAAGAACGGCACGTCTGCCTCGCCCGCGACGGCCCGCGCCAGGAGCGTCTTTCCGGTACCGGGCGGCCCCGCGAGCAGCACGCCGCGCGGCATGCGCGCCCCGAGGGCCCGGTAGGCGTCGGGCCGCTTGAGGAAGTCCACGACCTCGTTGAGTTCGGCCTCGACCTCGTCGATGCCGGCGACGTCCTCGAAGGTGGTGCGCCGGCCCTGGTCGGGGCGGATCGGCACGGGCGTCTTGCGTCCGAAGCCGCCGAGCCCGCCGAGGCCGCCTCCCCCGCCGGTCAGCCGGCTCATGCGGCGCGCGATGAAGAGCCACAGCAGGACCAGCAGCAGCACCGGTGCCAGGGACAGCGCGATGTTGTACAGGATGCCGCGCTGCTGGACGACGGGCTGCGCGGTGACGGTGACCTTGTTCTTCGTCAGCGCGCCCCACAGGTCGTCCTTGGCGAAGACCGGGCGCTGCGTCTTGAACTGGGTGTAGGTCTTCTCCCCCGAGCTCTTGGGCGCGGGGGCGGACTCCCTGAGCTGGCCCTCGATGGCGTCGCCCTTGGAGTAGATCTTCGAGATGTTGTTCGCGGCGAGCTGCCGGCCGAACTCGGAGTACGAGATCGTGATCGGGCGGGCGCCGGCGACCAGCGACAGGACCAGGTCAGTGATGACGAAGACGGCGACCGCGGCCAGGATCATGCCGCCCCAGCCGCCGAGCCTGCGCCGTCGCCGGGTGGGCGGTGACGGCGGAGCCCCCTCCGCCCGCCAGGGGTCGCCCGGGTTCTTCCGGGGCGGTACCGAATTGGCCATATGGGCACCATACGGACAGCCGCCCGAGTGCGCCCCTCAAGTTCCGGGTCAGGCCCCGGGCCACTCCTCGGCGGTCAGCGCGAAGCGCTCGTGGTCCCGCCAGGCGTCGTTCAGGTAGAGCATCCGGGGCGAGAAACCCTCGTGCCGGAAGCCGAGCCGCTTGGCCATGGCGACCGACCGCTCGTTCTCCGGCTGGACGTTGATCTCCAGCCGGTGCAGGCCCAGCCCGCGCGGCTCCGCGGCGAAGCAGTGCTCCACCACCAGGCGCAGACCCTCCGTCATCCGGCCCGTGCCGGCGAAGGGCACGTAGCTGTCGTAGCCCAGCGAGGCGTTGCGGAACCGGCCCATGACGATGTTGGCCACGTTGCACTTCCCCGCGATCAGGCCGGTCTCCTCGTCGACGATGAGGAAGGTCCGCAGGCCCGGCCCCTGGCGGCGCAGCAGTTCCGGCAAGCCGTCCGGCTCGACGGGATTCCACCGGCCCACGTGTTCGGCCGAGCGGAGGACGGCCTCGCGGTACGCGGGAGCGTCGGCGAATTCCGGCAGGCGGATGTGAACGCGCATGCGTCCATCATGCCCGTGCGCCGCGGAAGCCCCCCTCCCGGGGGCGCCCGCGGCACGGCACGGGGTGACGGGCTCAGCCCATGAACTTCTTGAACTCGTCGGGCAGTTCGAACTGGTTGCCCTGGTCCTGCGGAACGCCGAAGGCATTGCCCGCCTGCTGCTCGCGCCGGGCGGCCTCGGCCTTGGCCTCCTCCGCGCGCTTCAGCGGGTTGCCGCTCTGGCGCTTGCCCTTGGCCTTCTTCTGCTGCTTCTTCTGACGGCCGCCGCCCATCCCCGGCATGCCGGGCATCCCGGGGATGCCGCCCTGGGCCATCCGGGACATCATCTTGCGGGCCTCGAAGAACCGCTCGACCAGGCCCTTCACCGCGCTGACCTCCACACCGGAACCGCGGGCGATACGGGCCCTGCGGGAACCGTTGATGATCATCGGGTCCTGGCGCTCGCCCGGGGTCATCGACTTGATGATCGCGGCGGTGCGGTCCACGTCGCGCTCGTCGAGGTTGTTGATCTGGTCCTTGATCTGGGCCATGCCCGGCAGCATGCCGAGCAGCTTGGAGATCGAGCCCATCTTGCGGACCTGCTCCATCTGCTGGAGGAAGTCGTCGAGGGTGAACTCCTTGGGACCCTTGGCCAGCTTCTCGGCCATCTTCTGGGCCTCGGCCTGGCTGAAGGTCTGCTCGGCCTTCTCGATCAGGCTGAGGACGTCACCCATGCCGAGGATGCGCGAGGCCATCCGGTCGGGGTGGAAGGCGTCGAAGTCGTCCAGCTTCTCGCCGTTGGAGGCGAACATGATCTGCCGGCCGGTGACGTGCGCGATGGAGAGCGCGGCACCACCGCGCGCGTCGCCGTCGAGCTTGGACAGCACCACGCCGTCGAAGCCGACGCCGTCGCGGAAGGCCTCGGCGGTGTTGACCGCGTCCTGGCCGATCATGGCGTCGACGACGAAGAGGATCTCGTCGGGCTGCACGGCGTCGCGGATGTCCGCGGCCTGCTGCATCATCTCGGAGTCGATGCCGAGGCGGCCGGCGGTGTCGACGACGACGACGTCGTACTGCTTGGCCCGGGCGTGCTCGACGGAGTCCTTGGCGACCTGCACCGGGTCGCCCACGCCGTTGCCCGGCTGCGGGGCGAAGACGGCGACACCGGCCCGCTCACCGACGACCTGGAGCTGGTTGACGGCGTTGGGACGCTGGAGGTCGGCCGCGACGAGCAGCGGGGCGTGGCCCTGCGTCTTCAGCCAGCGGCCGAGCTTTCCGGCCAGCGTGGTCTTACCGGCACCCTGCAGACCCGCGAGCATGATCACGGTCGGCGGCTGCTTGGCGAACCGCAGACGGCGGGTCTCGCCGCCGAGGATGCCGACCAGCTCCTCGTTGACGATCTTGATGACCTGCTGGGCCGGGTTCAGCGCCTGCGAGACCTCGACGCCGGCGGCCCTCTCCTTGACCTGCTTGATGAACGCGCGGACCACCGGCAGGGCGACGTCCGCCTCCAGCAGCGCGATGCGGATCTCGCGCGCCGTGGCGTCGATGTCGGCCTCGGAGAGGCGGCCCTTGCCCCGGAGGTTCTTGAATGTCGCTGCGAGGCGGTCGGAAAGGGTGTCGAACACGTCGGTCGCGGATCCTCAGGTCGGGGGCGGGAGGTGGATCGCCCTCCAGGGTATCCGCCCGGCCCCTGAAAGGTCTCCATGGCGTCAGCGCAGTGCCCGCTCCACCTGCTCGGCGAGCTCGGCCGCGCGTACGTCGGGAAGCGGATCGCCGTTGCCGTCGGTGACGTAGAACGCGTCCACCGCGTTGGCGCCGAGCGTGCTGATCCGGGCGGAGCGCACATTGACGCCCGCCGTCTCCAGGGCGCTGCCGATCCGGTGCAGCAGGCCCGGGGCGTCATGGGCGCGGACCTCGATGACGGTCGCCGCCTTGGAGGTGCCGGGCACGATGGTGACCCGCGGCGGGGGCGGGGTCACGCCGCGCCTCCGGGGGTACGCCGACTCGCGCTCGGCGAGCCGGGTCGCGATGTCCAGCGAGCCGCCGAAAGCGCGGGCGAAGTCGTTGCGCAGCCGGGCCGCCTCGGGCAGGGACCCGTACTCGGCGGCCACGCGCCAGCGCAGCAGGGTGACCGGGCCCTCGCCGATGGGGTCGACCGCGCGCAGGTCGGCGGCGCGGACGGTGAGCCGGTGCAGGGCGAGGACGCCGGCGGCGGCCGCCAGCAGACCGGGACGGTCCGGCACGGCCAGCAGCAGCTCGACGCCGACCGGCTCCGGCTCGTCGTCCGCGGCCTTCGACGAGGCGTCCTGCGGGCCGGACTCGGTGTGGGCGTGCAGGGCGATCACCGGGCCGCCGGTACGGGCGGCCTCGACCGCGAGGCGCTCCTCCTCGGCGGTGGTCTCGGGGGCGGCGGGCTCCGGCACCTCACCGCTCGCCAGTACGGCGGCGACCCGTTTGACCAGGTCGGCGACGAGGGAGGCCCGCCAGGCGCTCCAGGCCGCGGGGCCGGTGGCCAGCGCGTCCGCCTCGGTGAGCGCGTGCAGCAGCTCCAGGGTCTCGGTGTCGCGCACGGCCTCGGCGACGGCCTCGACGGTGACCGGGTCGTCCAGGTCGCGGCGGGTCGCCGTCTCGATCAGCAGCAGGTGGTGGCGGACCAGCAGGGCCAGGGTCGCGACGTCGGCGCGGCCGAAGCCGAAGCGGGCCGCGGCGTCGCGTGCGATGACCTCGCCCGCCTCGGAGTGGTCACCGGGCCAGCCCTTGCCGATGTCGTGCAGCAGGGCCGCGATGAGCAGCAGGTCGGGGCGGCCGACCCGGCGGGTCAGCCGGGAGGCCCGCACGGCGCACTCGATGAGGTGCCGGTCGACGGTCCAGATGTGCACGGCGTTGCGCTGCGGACGGCAGCGCACCCGCTCCCAGTCCGGGATCAGCCGGGTGACCATGCCCTCGGCCTCCAGCGCCTCCCACACCGGGACGGTGGACTCCCCCGCCCCCAGCAGCGTCACCAGCTGCTCGCGGGCCTCGGCGGGCCACGGCACCGGCAGCGGGCGGGCGGCCTGGGCGACGGCGAGCCGGCGGACCGCGTGCAGGGACAGCGGCAGGCCGTTCTGCGCGGCGGCGGCCGCGGCGCGCAGCGGCAGCGCCGGATCGCGCTCGGGCCGGACCGTACGGGCGAGAACGGCCTCGCCCTCGTGCTCCACGACGCCCTCGGCCAGCGGGGTGCGCTCGGCCGTCGCCCCGTTCTGCTCGGGCCGGCCTCGGCCGAGCAGGCCGCGGCGCCGGGGCCGGGTCTGCCGCGCGCGCAAGACCCGGCCGACCTCGCGCCAGGTGACGTCGAAGGCGTAGGAGACGGTGCGGGCCGACTCGTACACCTGGCGCAGCAGGGTGTCGGCGTCGAGCAGGCCGAGCGCGTCGGCGACCTGGTCCTGCTCCTGCAGCGCGAGACGGTCGGTGGCGCGGCCGGTGACGATGTGGAGGGCGTCGCGGGCGTCGAGCAGCCGGGTCCGGGCGTCCTCCAGGCCCTCGCGGGGGGCGTCGGCCAGCCAGGAGGCGGCCACTGCGCGCAGTGCGGTGGCGTCCCGCAGGCCGCCGCGGGCCTCCTTGAGATCGGGTTCGAGGAGGTAGGACAGCTCGCCCTGGCGCTCGGCGCGCTCCAGGCAGAGTTCGTGGAGCGCGGGCAGCCGCTTGGGGGCCTGGTTGCGCCAGTCGGCGAGGACGGCGGAGCGCAGGGACGCGGTGAGAGCGGCGTCGCCCGCGAGGTGGCGCGCGTCGAGCAGGCCGAGCTGGACCTTGAGGTCCTCGCCCGCGGTCCTGCGGGCCTCGGCGGGGGTCCGCACCGAGTGGTCGAGGGCGACGCCCAGGTCCCACACGGGGTACCAGACGCCGTCCGCGAGGGACGCGACGGTGGCGGCCTTGCCGGAACCGTCGTGCAGGAGCAGCAGGTCGAGGTCGCTGCGGGGGGAGAGCTCGGCCCGGCCGTAGCCGCCGACGGCGACCAGGGCCCACGCGCCGACGCCGGCCCGCGCGGCCGCGCCGTGGGCGACTGCGGCCAGCCAGCGGTCGGTGATGCCGGCCAGTGCCTTGCGCCGCGCCGGCCCCGAGGGTCCGTCGCCGTTCAGCAGCGCCAGCCGGGCGGCGGCGTAGCCCTCCGGGGTGTTGTCGCCGGCCTTGGCCTCGACGCTCTCCGTCACACTGTCTCCCGTCGCCGTGCGGACGGGGCGCGGCCGGATCCCGGCCGCGCCCCGTGCTGTCTCAGAGCGCGTCCGGCCCGCGCTCGCCGGTGCGGACCCGCACCGCCGTGTCGACCGGCAGGCTCCAGACCTTGCCGTCACCGATCTTTCCGGTGCGGGCCGCCTTGACGATGACGTCGATCAGCTGGTCGGCGTCGCTGTCCTCGACGAGCACCTCGATGCGGACCTTCGGGACGAGGTCGACGGTGTACTCGGCACCCCGGTAGACCTCGGTGTGGCCCCGCTGCCGGCCGTAGCCGCTCGCCTCGGTGACGGTCAGGCCCTGCACGCCGAAGGCCTGGAGGGCCTCCTTGATCTCGTCCAACCGGTGCGGCTTCACAACTGCCGTGATGAGCTTCACGCATCCACCTTCTTCGAAGAGGCGCCGGCCTCGGTGCCACTGCTGCTGTCCAGGGAGGAGAGAACGGAGCGGACGGCGCCGGCCACACCCGCGAAGTCGTAGCCGGTCTCCGCGTGCTCGGCCTGGTCGATGCCCGCGACCTCGGTGTCCTCGCTCACCGTGAATCCGATCACCAGGTCGATGAGCTTGGCAAGGACCGCCGAGGCGACCAGGGAGTAGGCGAGGACCACGCCGACACCGAGGAACTGCTTCCACAGCTGGTCGAAGCCGCCGCCGTAGAAGACGCCCTTGGCGGTCTGGCCGACGCCGCCGGTGGCCAGGAAGCCGATCAGCAGGGAGCCGATGATGCCGCCGACCATGTGGACGCCGATGACGTCGAGGGAGTCGTCGAAGCCGAACTTGTACTTCAGGCCGACCGCGGCGGCGCAGGCCACACCGGCGATGACACCGACCGCGATGGCGCCGAGCGGGCTGACCGAGCCGCAGGCCGGGGTGATGGCGACCAGGCCGGAGACCGCGCCGGAGGCCGCACCCAGGGTGGTGAAGGAGCCGTGCTTGATCCGCTCGTAGGCGAGCCAGCCCAGCATGGCGGCGGCGGTGGCGACCTGCGTGTTGGTGAAGGCCACGGCCGCGACGCCGTCTGAGGCGAGCCAGGAGCCGGCGTTGAAGCCGAACCAGCCGAACCACAGCAGACCGGCGCCGAGCATGACCAGCGGCAGGTTGTGCGGCCGGAACGGGTCCTTCTTGAAGCCCACGCGCTTGCGGATCACGAGGATCACGCCGAGCGCCGCCGCACCGGCGTTGATGTGCACCGCCGTACCACCGGCGAAGTCGATCACGCCGTGCGTGAACAGGAAGCCGTCGGACGCCCAGACCATGTGCGCGACCGGGAAGTACACGATCGTGACCCACAGCGCGACGAACAGCGACCAGGCGACGAACTTCACCCGGTCCGCGAGCGCCCCGCTGATCAGGGCGGGGGTGATGATCGCGAACATCAGCTGGAAGACGGCGAAGACATAGACCGGGATGGTGTAGCCGTCCCACAGTTGGGAGATCCCGATGTTCCGCATGCCGGCCCAGTCGAGGCCGCCGACGAAGGCGTTGCCGGAGTCGAAGGCGAGGGTGAAGCCGTAGAGCGTCCAGAGCACGGTGACGATGCCGATGGCGATGAAGCTCATCATCAGCATGTTCAGCACGCTCTTGACCCGCACCATGCCGCCGTAGAAGAAGGCGAGGCCGGGGGTCATCACGAGCACGAGTGCGGCGCTCAGCAGCATGAACGCCGTGCTGCCGCTGTCCAACTTGGGCGTGTCTGCGGCAAGCGTCAAAATGCCTGCTGCCATCGGCGTCTCCTCGTCATCCGGACGGCCCGTGCGGGAAAGGGGCTTGTGGGCCGGTTTTCGCCATGAGGTTGTCCCAGGCGGGTTTCCGTGGGCGCCACCCGGTGTTTCGAGGCCGTGACGAAGAAGTCGGCTGTGTTACGTCACGATGAACCGCAGCCTCAGCGTAAGCCGCCGTGACTGCTCCGTGACCATCGGCGGGGCCGACACGCTGTATACGGGACCGGCCGCGGACGGCCACCCGGTTGACCTGGCATGGGGGAGCCGAGTCGGGCTGTCGGGATGGCCGGCCGCGGCCGGAGTGCTGGGGCGGTGGCGGGATCAGGCCGTTTCCGCGGCCTCGGGGAGGGCGGAGGCGAGCCGTTCGGTGAGCTGGGCGACCTCGGCCACATGGCCGTAGTGGCGCAGTGCGGAGTCGGCGGTCTTGCGGATGCGGGTGTTGACCCGTTCGGAGCGCACGTGCCGGGCCACGTCGATGGCCTGCACGGTGAGGCGTGCCGCCTGCTCGGGTTCCTTCTCCAGCAGGTGCACCGTGGCCATGCCGATCAGGTTGAGGGCATAGGCACGCTGATGGACGCTGTCGCCGGCGAACAGGTCGACGGCCTTCTGCATCACGGGGTGTGCGAGTGAGGCGTACGCGGGGCTGCGGCCGGCCACATAGGCCAGGTCGCGGTAGGAGTGGGCGTTCTCGGCGTTGAGCTCGGCCTCGTTGAAGAAGCTGATCCAGTCCGGGTCCTCGGTGGGACAGGAGTCGGAGTAGGCGTCCTCGGCCATCCGCACGGCCCGGTGGCACTTGTTGACCTGGCCCATGGTGGCGTAGGCGCGGGCCTCCACCGCGTGCAGCATCGCCTGGGTGGTGGCGGTCGCGGTGCCGCGGCTGCCGTACTGCGCCAGATGGATGAGCTCCAGGGCGTCCTCCGGCCGGTCCAGGTGGATCATCTGGCGGCTCATGCTCGACAGGATGAACGCGCCCAGCGGCTGGTCGTCGGCCTCCTTGGCCGAGTGCAGCGCGAGGACCAGGTACTTCTGGGCGGTGGGGTGCAGACCGACGTCGTAGGACATCCAGCCGGCGAGGGCGGCCAGTTCCGCGGTGACGCGGTAGAGCCGGCGGGCGACGGCCTGCGGGTGCGGCTCCTGCAGCAGGTCGGTGACCTCGTGCAGTTGGCCGACGACGGCCTTGCGGCGCAGGCCGCCACCGCACTGGTTGTCCCACTGGCGGAACATCACCGTGGTGGCCTCCAGCAGTTCCAGCTCGGGGCCGGAGAGCCTCGGCCGGCGGTCGCCGGACTCACGGAGCGGTGACTGCGGGTCGGCGCCGCCCTGCGGAGGAACGGGCACGAGCCAGCGCTGCATCGGTTCCACGAGGGACGGGCCGGCGGAGAGCATCAGGGAGGTGCCGAGGAAACCGCGGCGGCCCAGCATGAGGTCGCTGCGCGAGAACTCGTTGATCAGCTGGACGGTCTGCGGGCCGGCCCACGGCAGGTCGACCCCGGTGGCGGCGGGTGGCTGGTGGGCGGGGCGCAGCCCCAGGTCCTCCACCGGGACGACGCAGCCGAAGCGCTCGGAGAACAGCTCGGAGAGGATGCGCGGAATGGGCTCGCGCGGCTGCTCGCCGTCGAGCCAGCGGCGTACCCGGGAGGTGTCCGTGCTGACGTGCAGCGCGCCCATCTGCCGTGCCCTGCGGTTCACTTGACGCGCGAGTTCGCCCTTGGACCAGCCGCTGCGCGCAAACCATGAGGTCAACTGCGCGTTGGGCTGCTTGTCCTGTGTGCCGCCCACCGTCATGCCCCCATTCCGTCGCCCAACACCGCGGAGGCTTGGACCCGTTGCCTGGTTCGGCCCCCAAGTGCTCAGTGTGCTACGAGCCTTGCCTCCGGCATACCCGCCGGCCCGCATACTCCCCGGGGCTTCCCAACCGAAAGTAATCCTACGATCACCCATCCGGCGACCCCCTTGCGGAAACGCCACCATTCGCCACCCCTTCGAATGAACTACGTCCGCACGCGGCGCGCTTCACTTGACACACGCCGACCAGGCACGGGCGTAACCATCGGCAACTTCGACCCGTTGGGGGTGTCATGGGCTTCACGATCGGCAGCATGCGGGAGATGCGAAACATCCGCTCCGGCGCGCGCCGCCGCACGCACGCCTCGGCGTGCACCACCGTGGCGGAGTACACGGGGTTGTGCGGCTGGGCGGTGGCGCCGGGTGCGCGCGCCACACGCGGGGGCGGCCAGTGCTCCTGCGGGGACCCGGGCTGCAAGGCACCGGGGGCGCACCGGCTGGACTTCGCCGGCGAGGTACCGGCCGGCGCGACGCTGGAGCAGGCCGTGGCCGCATGGGAGCAGGTGCCGGGCGCGGCGCTCATGCTGCCCGTGGGGCGCACCTTCGACGTGATCGAAGTGGCGGAACGATCCGGCGTACGCGCTCTGGTGCGTCTGGAGCGCATGGGACTGCGCCTCGGGCCGGTCGTCGCCACCCCGGACGGCCGGGCGCAGTTCTTCGTCGCTCCGGGCGCCGCCGCGGAGCTGCCGCACCTGCTCTACCGCATGGGCTGGGACGACGCTGACCTCGACCTGCGCTGCCTCGGCCTCGGCGACGACATCACCGCGCCGCCCTCCGACCTCGGCGGCCTGGGCCCCGTCCGGTGGCTGCGGCCGCCGGCCCTGGACGCCGCCCAGCAGCCCCCCGAGGCGCGCCTGCTGCTCGGCACCCTCGCGTACGTCTGCCACCGCGACCGCGCGTACGCCTGAGCGGACCCCCGCACCAGGTCCCGCCCAGGCATGAGTAAGGGGCGCGCTCCCTGGAGCGCGCCCCTTACTCATGCACTGAAGTGCTTGCCGACCGGGACTAGGAACCGATCAGCGCGTCCACGAAGGCCTCGGGCTCGAAGGGGGCGAGGTCGTCCGCGCCCTCGCCCAGGCCGATGAGCTTGACGGGCACGCCCAGCTCACGCTGGACCGCCACAACGATGCCGCCCTTGGCCGTGCCGTCGAGCTTGGTCAGCACGATGCCGGTGATGTCCACGACCTCGGCGAAGACGCGGGCCTGCACCAGGCCGTTCTGGCCGGTGGTGGCGTCGAGCACGAGCAGGACCTCGTCCACCGGGCCGTGCTTCTCCACGACGCGCTTGACCTTGCCCAGTTCGTCCATGAGGCCGGTCTTGGTGTGCAGCCGGCCGGCGGTGTCGATGAGCACGACGTCCGCGCTCTCGGCGATGCCCTCCTTGACCGCGTCGAAGGCGACCGACGCGGGGTCGCCGCCCTCGGGCCCGCGCACCGTACGCGCGCCGACCCGCTCGCCCCAGGTCTGCAGCTGGTCGGCCGCGGCGGCACGGAAGGTGTCGGCAGCACCGAGGACGACGCTGCGGCCGTCGGCGACGAGCACACGGGCGAGCTTGCCGGTGGTGGTGGTCTTGCCGGTGCCGTTGACACCGACGACCATCAGCACGGCCGGCTGGTCCGCCCCGTCCGCGTTGGGCCTGCCCTCGGTGTGCAGGGTGCGGTCGAAGTCCGTGCCGACGAGGGTCAGCAACTCCTCGCGCAGCAGCGCGCGCAGCTCCGCGGGGGTCCGGGTGCCCATCACCCGCACCCGCGTGCGCAGCCGCTCGACCAGCTCCTGGGTGGGGGCGACACCGACGTCCGCGGTGAGCAGGGTGTCCTCGACCTCCTCCCACGTGTCCTCGTCCAGGTGCTCACGGGAGAGCAGGGTGAGCAGCCCCTTGCCGAGCGCGGTCTGCGAGCGGGAGAGCCGTGAACGCAGCCGCACCAGGCGGCCCGCGGTCGGCTCCGGCAGCTCGATCTCGACGGCGGCGGGGGGCTCCTCGACGACGACGCCGGGGCCCGCGGCCCCGTCCGCGTCGGGGAGCTCGACCTCTTCGATGGTCCGGCGGGGTTCGTCCCGCGGTTCCTCGGCCTCGTCGCCGACATGGGGTTCGGCGGGGGGCGCGGTGATCGTCGGGGTCTCGGTGGGCGGTGCGGGGGGCAGCTGCTTCCTGCGGCGGCTGCCCACCACCAGCCCGCCGGCCGCGAGGATCACGACCAGGGCGATGACTACGGCAAGAATGACGGTTTCCATAACCCGTCCAGTATCGGTCACGCGACGCCCTCCCCAGGGAGCCACCCGGGCACGGGTTCCCAAGTCCGCTCAACTGACGGCCGGTCGGTGAACACGTGGCGGCGAGGGAGGCGGGTCTAGCCCATCTCCTCCAGGGTCTTGCCCTTCGTCTCGGGCACGAACGCGAGCACGAAGGGGATCGACAGCAGCGCGAAGGCCGTGTAGATCACGTACGTCAGCGACAGGTTCCAGTCGGCCAGGCTGGGGAAGCTGGCGGTGATCACCCAGTTGGCGATCCACTGCGCCGACGCGGCGACGCCGAGCGCCGCGGCCCGGATGCGGTTCGGGAACATCTCGCCGAGGAAGACCCACACCACGACACCCCACGACAGGGCGAAGAACAGCACGAAGGCGTGCGCGCCGATCAGCGCCACCGCGCCCTCGGCGCCCGGCAGGGTGATGTCGCCTCCGCTGCCGGTCTTGTGGGAGAAGGCCCAGGCGACCAGGCCCAGGGAGACCGCCATGCCCGCGGAGCCGATGAGCGTCAGCGGCTTGCGGCCGATCCGGTCGACGAAGACCATCGCGATCACGGTGCCGATGATGTTGATGATCGACGTGGTGAACGAGTACAGGAACGAGCTGCTCGGGTCGATGCCGACGGACTGCCAGAGCGTCGCGGAGTAGTAGAAGATCACGTTGATGCCGACGAGCTGCTGGAACACCGACAGCCCGATGCCGATCCACACGATCGGGGCGAAGCCGAAGCGCCCGCCCAGCAGGTCCTTGAACGTGGAGCGGTGCTCGCTCCTCATGTGGGAGCGGATCTCGGCGACACGGGCGTCGGTGTCGGCGCCCTCGCCCTCGATGTCGCGCAGCACCTTCCTGGCGTCCGCCAGACGGCCGGCGGAGATCAGGAACCGGGGCGACTCGGGGATGGCGAAGGACAGCACGCCGTACAGGACGGCGGGCACGACCATGACGCCGAGCATCAGCTGCCAGGCCTCGACGCCCAGCAGGTGCCCGCGCTGGTCGCCGCCGGCGGCCTGGAGGATGCCCCAGTTGACGAGCTGGGACACGGCGATGCCGATGACGATCGCGGCCTGCTGGAACGAGCCGAGCCGGCCGCGGTAGGCGGCGGGGGCGACCTCGGCGATGTAGGCGGGGCCGATGACCGACGCCATGCCGATGGCGAAGCCGCCGATGACCCGCCAGACGGCCAGGTCCCACAGGGCGAAGGGCAGCGCGGAACCGACGGCGCTGACGGTGAAGAGCCCCGCGGCGATCCGCATCACCCGGATGCGGCCGATGCGGTCGGCGATCCGGCCGGCGGTGGCGGCGCCGATGGCGCAGCCGATGAGCGCGAT
This sequence comes from Streptomyces sp. NPDC046977, assembly GCF_040644455.1. Classification (NCBI taxonomy): domain Bacteria; kingdom Bacillati; phylum Actinomycetota; class Actinomycetes; order Kitasatosporales; family Streptomycetaceae; genus Streptomyces; species Streptomyces sp. NPDC046977. Next base: position 73,398 of record NZ_JBEYWO010000022.1, on the reverse strand, counting down.
GGCGACGACCTGGGCGAGTGCGGCAGAGCCGATGTCGTACTTCCCGCGGATGCCCTCGACGGCGCCGTTGATGACGGAGCTGTCGTAGCCGAAGAGGAAGCCGCCCATGGCGGCGGCCGCGGTGATGAAGATGACGTGGCCGAGATCGGCATGACCTGCCGTGCCGGCCTTCTGCGTGGTGGTGGTCACTGGTGAATCTCCCGGACTCTGTGTTGAGCCCACAGGTGGGGGCATGAGCTACGAGTGCCGGGACTCCCCAAGTCACCATCACTCGAACACTAAGAGAACATCGCAGACCCTAATCATTTAAGCTTCAAAGTCAAAACGCATACTTTTGCCGCACAAGGGAAGGCAGTCCGCCCCACTCCCCTTCATTTCTTCACGGATTGCACCCGGACGGCCCTCATGTCTTCAGGCGCTGACTGATCACCTTCGAGACGCCGTCGCCCTGCATGGAGACGCCGTACAGCGCGTCCGCCACCTCCATGGTGCGCTTCTGGTGCGTGATCACGATCAGCTGCGAGCTCTCCTGGAGCTCCCGCATGATGCGGATCAGCCGCTGCAGGTTGGTGTCGTCCAGCGCCGCCTCGACCTCGTCCATCACGTAGAACGGGCTGGGGCGCGCCTTGAAAATCGACACCAGGAGCGCGACGGCGGTCAACGAGCGCTCGCCGCCGGACAGCAGCGACAGCCGCTTGACCTTCTTGCCCGGCGGCCGCGCCTCCACATCCACGCCCGTGGTCAGCATGTTCTCCGGATCGGTGAGGATCAGCCGGCCGTCGCCGCCGGGGAAGAGCCGCGAGAAAACGCCCTCGAACTCGCGCGCCGTGTCGTGGTACGCGGAGGTGAAGACCTGCTCGACCCGCTCGTCGACCTCCTTGACGACCTGGAGCAGGTCGGCGCGCGTCTTACGGAGGTCCTCCAGCTGCTCGGACAGGAACTTGTGCCGCTCCTCCAGCGCCGCGAACTCCTCCAGCGCCAGCGGGTTGACCTTGCCCAGCTGCTGGTAGGCGCGCTCCGCCGCCTTCAGCCGCTTCTCCTGCTCGCCGCGGTGGTAGGCGCGGGGCTTGTTGCGGGGGTGCTCCGGGTCCTCCGGCAGCTCCTCGCCCTCGGCGGGCGGCGACGGCGGCACGAGCTGGTCGGGGCCGTACTCGGCAATGAGCCCGGCCGGCTCGACGCCGTGCTCCTCCAGTGCCTTGGCCTCCATCTGCTCGATGCGCATCCGCTTCTCGGCGCCCAGCACCTCGCCCTTGTGCACGGAATCGGTCAGCCGGTCCAGTTCGGACTTCAGCTCCCGCCCCTGGCGGCGCTCCGTGTCCAGCTCCGCCTCGCGCTCCGCCTTGGCCCGCTCGGCCGCCGCGCGCTCCGCCTCGGCGCGGGAGAGCGACACCTGCACGTACGCGAGCAGGCCGTGCGCACCCTGCAGCACGGCGGACGCGACCTGCGCCTCGTACGCCAGACGCGCCTTGCGCCGCTCCGCGCGGGCCCGCGCCTCCCGCTCGGCGCGGGCGGCCCGGTCCAGTCCGTCGGCACGGCCGGCGAGGCCCTTGACGCGCTCCTCGTGCGTCCGCACCTGGAGCCGCGCCTCCATCTCCGTCTGCCGGGCGTTGGCGCCGTCGGCGGCGAGCCGGTCGCGGACGGAGGTGTCGGGCTCCTCCTCGGCGGGCGCGGCCTCCGCCTCGCTGAGACGGAACGACAGCTCCTCGAACTCCTCTATGGCGGCGGCCATCGACTCCTCGGCGCGTCCCACCGCCGCGGCCGAACGTTCCGCCTCACCGCCCGCGGCCCGGGCCTGGCCGGCCAGCCGGCCCAACTGCTGGGCGACGGCCGACTTCTCCTTCTCGGCCGCGCGGCGCCGCTGCGTGAGCTCGTCGACCTGACGGGCTGCCACTGCCCTGCGCTCCTTGGCGAGTCCCTGTGCCTCGGCGAGCTCCGCGCAGCGCACGGCGAGCGACTCCAGCTCCGCCGCCGCCTCATCCACGGCGGCCTGGACCTCCAGCAGACTGGGCGCGCCGGCCGAACCGCCGTGCGCGAAGTGGGCGCCCAGTACATCGCCCTCCGCGGTGACGGCGGTCAGCGCGGGATGGCCGGACACCAGCGTCTCGGCGTCGGAGAGCGTGTCCACGACGACGACGTCCCGCAGCAGCCGGCGCACCGCGGGCAGCAGCCCGTCGGGCCCCGCGACCAGCGAGGCCGCCGAACGGCTCCCCGGGGGAAGGGCGGCGCCTCCGGCCGGCGCGGTGTCGCCCGCCACCAGCAGCGCCGCCCGTCCGGCGTCGTCCTTGCGCAGCAGGCGCAGCGCCTCCGCCGCGGCCGAAGGACCGGAGACCGCGACCGCGTCGGCGGCGGCGCCCAGCGCGGCGGCCACCGCGACCTCGTGTCCGGGGGCCACGGTGAGCAGTTCGGCCGCCGGTCCGAGCAGGCCGGTCAGCCGGTCGCCTGCGGCGAGCAGCGCGCCGGTGCCGTCCTTGCGGCGCAGCCCCATGGCCAGGGCGTCGTGACGGGCCGCCAGGGCGGCCCGTTGCCGTTCCGCGGCCGTCGCGGCCTCACGGGCGGCGGAATGGGCCTCGTCCGCGGCGGCCTGCTCGGCCTTCGCGGCGTCCAGGCGTTCGTCCAGCTCGGTGTCGTCGGCGTCCAGGTCCTCGACCCGGGCGCGCAGTTCCTCGTACTCCTCCTGCGCGGACTCCGCGCGCTCACGGGCCTCGTCGCGGGCGGCCGCCAGCCGGCCGATCTCGGCCTCGGCGGAGCCGGCCTTGGAGCGGGCGGCGTTGACCTGGCCCTGGAGCCGGGCCAGCCCCTCGCGGCGGTCGGCGATCGCCCGGGCGGCGGCCTTGAGGGCCTTGTCCTCCTCGGCGAGCCGGCGTTCGAGTTCGGCGCGGTGGTGGACGGTGTCGTCCAGGGCGCGCTGCGCGGCCTCCAGCGCCTCGGTGAGCTCGGCCTCCTGCTCGCGGATCCGGGCGGCCTCGCGCTCCATGTCCTCGGGGTCGCGACCGCGCCGCTCCTCCGGCTGCTGCGCCGTGGCGTGGCGCACCCGCTGCTCGGCCAGGCCGATGGTGCCGCGCACCCGCTCGGCCAGCTGCGACAGCCCGTACCAGGTGGCCTGGGCGTCGGCCAGCCGCGGGGCCAGCGCGCGCACCTGCTCCTCCAGCCGGGTCTCGCGCTGGATCGCGGCGGCCAGCTCCGTCTCGACGGTGTCGCGGCGCTCCTTGAGGGCGGCCTCGTCGGCGACCTCGGTGCGCAGCGCCTCCCGCAGGGTGACGAGGTCGTCGGCCAGCAGGCGCAGCCGGGCGTCGCGCAGGTCGGCCTGGATGACCGCCGCCCGTCGGGCCACCTGGGCCTGCCGCCCCAGCGGCTTCAGCTGGCGGCGCAGTTCCCCGGTGAGGTCCTGCACACGTGCGAGGTTGGCCTGCATCGAGTCGAGCTTGCGCAGCGCCTTTTCCTTGCGCTTACGGTGCTTCAGAACTCCGGCGGCCTCCTCGATGAAGGCGCGGCGGCCCATCGGATCGGCGTGCAGCACCGAATCCAGCTGCCCCTGGCCGACGATGACGTGCATTTCGCGGCCGATACCGGAGTCCGAGAGGAGTTCCTGGATGTCGAGCAGCCGGCACGTGTCGCCGTTGATCTGGTATTCGCTGCCACCGTTGCGGAACATGATCCGCGTGATGGTGACCTCGGCGTAGTCGATCGGCAGGGCGCCGTCGCTGTTGTCGATGGTCAGCGACACCTCGGCACGGCCGAGCGGCGGGCGGCCGGTCGTGCCGGCGAAGATCACGTCCTCCATCTTGCCGCCGCGCAGTGACTTCGCGCCCTGCTCGCCCATGACCCAGGACAGCGCGTCCACCACATTGGACTTGCCGGAACCGTTCGGTCCGACGACACATGTGATTCCGGGTTCGAACCGCAGGGTCGTCGCCGAGGCGAATGACTTGAACCCGCGCAGGGTCAGGCTCTTGAGGTGCACGCCGTGGGACTCTACCTGCCGCTCCCGGTTTCACCGAGGAATGCGGGGGGCACATGGAAGGAGAAGGCGAAGATCATGGGAGGGTGAGGGGGCGGGAAAACGACGAAGGGACGCCGGGGCGTCCCTTGCACATTCCCAAACGGGGTCGTTTCCACTGACCGGCCGAAAGGCCGGATCAAGCGAGAACAGGCTCCGGGTGAGGTACGTCGACGAGCTCGCGCGAAGCGTTGGCAAGCGCATCGTTCTCGGCCTGGATCCGTACGAGTTCGGTTTCCAGGTCCTGGACGCGCTGCTGCAGCCTTCGCATCTCGGAGAGAAGTCGCGGGTCGGGACCGCCGACGTAACCGAGAAGCGCCTTTGCCATGATGGATGGTCCTCCACGCTGAGTGACCGACCGTTGTGCGGTGTGGGTCGTGAGTGAGGGGTCAGGAGACACCCGCGCCGTGTGCGCCGAGACTGCCCTTCGCCATGCATACAGCCGCGGTGCGCGGGGCTTCCAGCGTCTCACCAAATAGTTTGACGGTCAACACGATCACAGCCCGGCCGTCGGGTGCGCCTGGGAATTCACGGTGCGTACCGGCACTGGAGGCGTCCCGCGTGGGGTGGAGGAAAGGGCCCGGACAATACTTCCGGAAGATCACCGAATCCCCGATGTCGGCAGCCTTCCACGCGGTACGCGAAATGGCAACCTCCTTGGCGCTCTTGCCAAGTGCGATTGCCATTGATCTTCTATTGATCTTCGATGTTCGGTCCCACCTGCGAGGACGCCCGCGAAACGGGCGGGGTGCGGACCCGGGCTCTCAGCGGATGGCGAAGCCCTCGTAGCCGCCGCGCGGCTCTCCCCAGATCTCGGTGACGCCGTCGACGCGTCCGGGCGTGTCGCCCTCGCGCAGCGAGTGCAGAAGTCGGTCGCACAGCATACGGTCACCCTCGGCCACGACCTGGACCCTGCCGTCCGAGAGATTGCTCACATAGCCGGCCAGGTTGCCGATCTCCAGCGCGCTGGCCCGCGTCCACCAGCGGAAACCCACCTGGTGAACACGGCCGCGGACCCATGCGGTGAGGCGGACGGTCTCGTTCACGGCAGCACGCTAACCCGCCAGTTGCTCAGGGTTCACACCTGCCCCGCCAATGTTTCGGTACAGTCACGCCGCAACAGGGCTCACCCGAACGGGTGAACACGTTCGTCGATGTGAAGGACTGCACCGGATGGGCCGCCACAGCCGTAATGCCTTTGAGCCGGCGCCAGTCGCAGAGGCGCCGCGCCCCCGCGGCCACCGCAGCAACGCCCGGCGACGCAAGGGCAACCCCGTACGCACCGGCCTGCTGGCCTCTTCCGCGGCGCTCGCCGTGGGCGCGATCGGCGTCTCCAGCGGCCTCCTGCCGTCGCCCGACGGCTCGGGCGGCATCTCGTACCACGACAACGGGCCGGGCCAGATCCAGGCCGCCGGGCTGCCGAACTCCAGCAGCCCGCAGGATCTGGGCACCGTCCCCGCGGACCGCCCCTCCCAGCCGGCCAGCCGCGGCGACGCGCGCGCGACGCCGCCCAGATCGACGCCGCCCTCCGCCCCGGCGACCAGCGCGACGCCCGCGCCGCCGACGCCCTCCAGGCCCGCCACCCCCGCGGCTCCGCAGACCTCCGCCCCCGCGGCCCCGCCGACCTCGGCGCCCGCGTCGCTGGTGCCGACCACCCCGCCGGTGGCCAGCGCCCCGCCCGTGGAGAGCGGCTCCGAGAGCGCCGCAGAGGCCGCCGTCCTCGCCCTGGTGAACCAGGAGCGCGCCACCGCGGGCTGCCAGCCGGTCACCGACGACAAGCAGCTCGACTCCCTCGCCTCCGACTTCAGCGCCGACATGGCCGCCCGCGCCTTCTTCGACCACACCGACCCCGACGGCGACGACCCCTGGGACCGCGCCGCGCAGGCCGGCGTGAAGGACCTCGGCGGCGAGAACATAGCCCGCGGCCAGGCCACGGCGGAGGAGGTCATGACCGCCTGGATGAACAGCGACGGCCACCGCGCCAACATCCTCAACTGCGACTTCAAGACCCTCGGCGTCGGCGCGGTCTTCGGCGACGGCGGCCCCTGGTGGACCCAGGACTTCGGCTACTGAGGCGGCCACGGGCCGCCGTCCACCGCGGGCCTGAGACGGCCCACGCGATCGACGGCGGCCGTGTGCGCCGGCGTGTGCCGCTCGTGGACATCAGGTGCGTGTCCGTCCGGAGCGTGAAGCCGGGGTCGTGATGCCCGAGGTACTCGCTCAGGGCCTTGACGCTCTCCCCCGCGTCCAGCAGCGCGCATACCGTTCCCGCGCGCAGCAGGCAGACCCGCCTCCGCCCGGCGGGCCCGGCCGAGTGGCGCGTCAGAGAGCCTTCACGACGCCGGCGAGCGATGCCGGAACGGTCAGCCGACGACGACGGGCCCCTGGTCCTTGAGGCGGATGGGGTTGACCGTGTCGAAGAGGATGTGGTGGGAGTCCTCGTCCAGTTAGAAGGCGGCCGAGTAGAGGTCGCGCGTGATCGACGTCTCCAGGTCGGTGCTGGTCGTCCAGGACGGGACCGACGCCGTACCGGCGGCGCGGGCGACGGGGCCGGGGAGGTCCTGGGGCTGTGAACGGCGGAAGGTCCAGCCGGGGTGGTCGAGGAGCGCCTGCATGTCGGCCGCCGTGGTGTCGAAGTACCCGACGAGCCGGATGTCGCTGGGCCCGGGGACCCGGTCGGAACCGCCGGTGAGGTCGATGGCGCACCACTGTGTACGGACGACCGTGCCGAGTGCCGAGAACCGGTCGGTGATCTGCCGCGTGGTGTCGCGCAGCTCGCAGCCGGTCTCCGGCTCGCCGGCGGTGCAGGCGACGGTCAGGAGGAGCGCAGCGGGGAAGAGCACCCGGGCGGAGCCGGCCCTCATGACGGGCGGGGCGGGCGCTGGCAGCGGGGGCAGAAGTAGCTCGAGCGGTTCATCCACGGCCGGCGGCGGATCGGCGTGCCGCAGCGGCGGCAGGGCTCGTCCTCGCGGCCGTACGCGTCCAGGGAGCGGTCGAAGTAGCCGGACTCCCCGTTGACGTTGACGTAGAGGCTGTCGAAGCTCGTGCCGCCCGCCGCCAGGGCGTCGCTCATCACCTCGCGGATGTGGGTGAGCAGCTCGTCGGTCAGGGGCCGGGTGAGGGTGGCGGTGGGGCGCTCGTAGTGCAGCTTCGTGCGCCAGAGCGATTCGTCGGCGTAGATGTTGCCGACGCCGCTGATCAGGGACTGGTCCAGCAGCGCGCGCTTGATCGTGGTGCGGCGGCGGCGCAGCGCCGTGTGGAAGGCGGCGTCGTCGAAGGCGGGGTCGAGCGGGTCGCGGGCGATGTGCGACAGGGGCACGGGCAGCCCTTCCGGGTCGCCGGGGACCGCTTCGTGCAGCGACAGGCCGCCGAAGGTGCGCTGGTCGACGAAGCGCAGTTCGGTGCCGAGGGCGTCGTCGAAGCCCACTCGGATGCGCAGGTGCGTCTCGGCGGGCGCGTCCTGCGGCTGGACGAGCAGCTGGCCGCTCATGCCGAGGTGGCCGAGGAGGGTGAGCGGGGAGTCCTCCAGCGGCAGCCAGAGGTACTTGCCGCGGCGCCGCGCCGGGCCGAACGTCACGCCCTTCAGCCGGTCCGCGAAGTCCTCGGCCCCGGCAAGGTGCCGGCGGACGGCGCGCGGGTGCAGGACCTCCGCGTCGGCGACGGTGCGGCCGCTGACCCAGCGCTCCAGACCGCGCCGCACCACCTCGACCTCGGGCAGCTCGGGCACGGCGTGCACTCCTCTCGGCGGGTCCGGCGAACCGGGGCGTCCGGAAAAAACCGGAAGGGTCCTCCCGGACGGCCTGGGGCCGGCCGGGAGGACCCGACGGTGTTCAGCTCACGGCAGCCGTGTCGTCGTCCCGCTTGGCGCGGATCGCGCGCCACGCGGCCTCGGCGGCCTGCTGCTCGGCTTCCTTCTTGCTGCGGCCGGTGCCGGTGCCGTACGCGACACCACCGACGCGGGCGGCAGCCGTGAAGGTCTTCTCGTGGTCCGGTCCGGTCTCGGTGACCACGTACTCCGGGACGCCGAGGCCCTCGCCCGCGGTCAGTTCCTGGAGACTGGTCTTCCAGTCCAGGCCCGCACCGAGGTTGGAGGACTTCTCGATCAGCGGATCGAAAAGCCGGTGGACCAGCTCGGACGCGGCGTCCAGGCCTTGGTCCAGGTAGACCGCCCCGATCACCGCCTCCAGCGTGTCCGCCAGAATCGACGCCTTGTCCCTGCCGCCCGTACCCTCCTCGCCCCGGCCCAGGCGGATGAAGCTGCCCAGGTCCAGGCCGCGGCCCACGTCGGCGAGCGCGCGCGAGTTGACCACCGCTGCCCGCAACTTGGCGAGCGTGCCCTCCGGGAGATCCGGGTGGCCGCGGTAGAGGGTGTCGGTGACCACCAGGCCGAGCACGGAGTCCCCGAGGAACTCCAGCCGCTCGTTGGTGGGCAGACCGCCGTTCTCGTACGCGTACGAGCGGTGGGTCAGCGCACGTACCAGAAGGGCGGGTTCGAGTGTGTACCCGAGCCGCCCTTCCAGAACCGCGGGGGACGAGGCTGCCTTACCGGCGTCTGTCGACGTTGTTCCGTCCGACATGAGGCCCCTCACCCGCCGATCAGACCTCGAGGACCTGACGACGGTTGTAGGTGCCGCAGCTCGGGCACGCGATGTGCTGCTGCTTCGGCTCATGGCAACGCTCGCACGCCACCAGGCTCACGGGCGCAGCCTTCCACTGCGAACGGCGGTGGCGCGTGTTGCTGCGCGACATCTTCCGCTTCGGAACAGCCACGGCTACTTCTCCTGGTTCTCGTCGGCGCCCTCGTCGGCACCGCTCAGCTGAATGTCCTGCAGGGCCGCCCAACGGATGTCGGTGGCCTCGTGACGGTGGTCCGGGTCGTCCGCCAGCCGTGCCCCGCATTCGGAGCACAGGCCGGGACAGTCGTCCTGGCACACCGGCTGCAACGGCAGTTCGAGAACCACCGCGTCCCGCAGCACGGGCTCGAGGTCGAACAGGTCGCCCTCGAGGAGGTGAGTGTCCTCCTCCTCCGCGTCGTCACCGGCGTCGGCGGCACCGTGGTGCCCACCGGTCCGGGTGTCGGCGTCGGGGTAGGAGTACAGCTCCTGGAAGTCCGTGTCGAGCTCGCGCTCGACCGGTTCCAGACACCTTACGCACTCCCCCGAGAGCGGTGCGTGGGCGGTGCCCGTGACGAGCACTCCCTCCATCACCGACTCCAGGCGGAGGTCCAGCGTGATCTCCGCGCCCTCGCGGACGCCGATGACCTCGATGCCGAGATCCTTCGGCGCCGGAACCGTGCGGGAGACCTTCTTCATCGCACCAGGACGACGGCCCAGCTCGTGCGTGTCGAACACGAGCGGGTTGCGGTGGTCGAGGCGGGTGTTCAGAACTCCTGCTTTCATCGGTTCGGTACCCGTTCGTCCGGGAGGACGGTGGGCACGCCAAAACGCCGGGGATCACACGGCTGAGGGATCAGGATACCGGTCCCCCGGGCTCAACCCAAACCGCGTTCCTGCTCCAGCTCCCGCAGGCGGTTCAGGTCGATCATGCTGGTGTCGAAGAAGCTGGTCTCGTCCAGTGCCGCGCCCTGGGGCTGGTGGTGGTGCTGTTGCGGGACGTACTGCTGCTGCTCGTACCCGCCCTGGGGCTGCTGCGGCTGCTGCCAGCCGTAGTTCGGGTCGTAGTACGCCTGCTGCTGCGGCTGGGCCGCGTACGGGTCGGCGTACTGGGCGTGCTGCTGCTGGTACGGGTCGGGCTGCGGCTGCTGCTGGTACGGGTCCGGCTGCTGCTGGTAGCCGTAGGCCGGCTGCTGCTGGGCCGCGTTCACGTCGTACTGGTAGTCGCCGGGCGCCACGGGGGCGGCCAGGCCCGCCAGGTAGTCGGCGTCCGACTGGCCGGGGTCGTGGGCCTCGGCGTCGCCGGGGTCGTGGGCCAGGTGGGAGCCCAGTTCGTCGATCGGGCGGTGCCCGGTGAGCTTCAGGCGGCCGCGGCCGACGGCCTCCAGGGTCTTGCTCAGCACCGCCTCGAAGGCGCCCAGCTTGGCGTCCACGTACTCGTCGGCGCTGCGGCGCAGCGTCTCGGGGTCGGCGCTGCGCTCGGGCGCGTCGTCGTCCTCGTACGGGTAGCCGTTCTCGTCCAGCGCGGGGCCGTGGCCGTGCCCGAGCAGCTTCTCGCGGCCGCGGTCGACCGAGCCGATGGTCTTGGTGAGGACGACCTCGAAGTTGGCCAGCTTGCTGTCCACGTAGTCGTCGGCCTCGGCCCGGATCTCGGTGGCCTCGCGCTGCGCTTCGCCGACGATGCGCTCGGCCTCCTGCTGGGACCGCCGGGCGATCTCGGTGTCGGAGATCAGCGAACCGCGCTCGGCGTGCGCGGCCTCGAGGATCCGGCCGGCCTCGGCACGGGCCTCCTCGACCATCTGCTCCCGGCCGCCCAGCAGCTGCTGGGCCTGGGAGAGCGAGTCCGGCAGCGCGGACCGCACGTCTTCGAGCATGGCGAGCAGCTCGGCACGGTTGACCACGCAGGAGGCCGACATCGGCATGGACCGGGCGGCCTCGACGGCGGCCACGATCTCATCGAGCTTCATCTGGACGTCCACGTCACAGACTCTACTGCTGCGCAAGCTTCTTCTTGAGGGCCTCCAGCACGACGGGGGGCAGCAAGTGGGCGACGTCACCGCCCCATTGCGCCACCTCCTTGACGAGACTGGAGGACAGGAAGCTGTAGGTGGGGTTGGTGGGGACGAAGAGCGTCTCCACTCCGGACAGCCCGTTGTTCATCTGGGCCATCTGCAGCTCGTAGTCGAAATCGCTGACCGCGCGCAGCCCCTTGACGATGGCGGGGATGTCGCGCTGCTTGCAGAAGTCGACGAGCAGGCCGTGGAAGGCCTCGACGCGGACGTTGCCGTAGTCGGCGGCGACCTCCTCGATGAGGGCGATGCGCTCCTCGATCGAGAACAGCCCCTTCTTGGACTTGTTGATCATCACGGCCACGTAGACCTCGTCATAGAGGCGGGAGGCACGGGCGATGATGTCGAGGTGTCCATTGGTGACGGGGTCGAAGGACCCCGGACAGACTGCGCGGCGCAACGGTGACTCCTCGCTCTGAGGGCTCTGCGGTTGGTTCATGACGCGTCAGTGACGTCGGCGGCGCGACCGTACCAAAGGGTCCCTTCGCCGTAGCGGCGGGCCCGCAGCCCTTCGAAGCCCTGGGGCCAGCGGAATTCCCCGCCTCGGGTGCTCCGTTCCACGGTGGCGACCGCGTCGGCGCCGAGCCAGCCCTGCGTGCGGAGTGTGAGCAGGATCTCTCGCAACTCGTCGTCGGTGACGGCGTACGGCGGGTCCAGGAAGACCACGTCGTACGGTTCCTGCGGGGCCGGTCCGGCGATCACCTTCTCCGCCTTGCCTGCCCGGACCTCGGCCCCGGGCAGGCCGAGGGTGCGCACGTTGTCCCGGATGACGCGGGCGGCCCGCGGGTCGGCCTCGACGAGCAGGACGTGCTCGGCGCCGCGGGACAGCGCCTCCAGGCCGACGGCGCCCGAGCCGCCGTACAGGTCGATCACCCGCGCGCCCGCCAGGGTGCCGCGCAGCGACTCCCAGGTGGAGAACAACCCCTCCTTGGCCCGGTCCGAGGTGGGGCGGGTGCCGGTCCCCGGCGGCACGGCCAGGCGGCGGCCACCGGCGGCTCCTGCGATCACGCGGGTCATCTGCGGCTCATTCGTCTCGTGGGCGGGCGGAGCGGCGCCCTGCGGCACCGCTCCCCCACGATACGTAGGTCAGTCCTGGCCCTGCTCGCCCCCGGCCTCCGGCGCGGGCGAACCCACCAGCGCGGGCGAGGCGTAGCGCGACCAGGACAGGCAGCCGTCGGGCGGGCAGTACTCGGGGCGGCGCGGGTCGTGGCCGAGTTCGCGCAGCTTCGTCCGCAGGGAGTCGGGGGTGCGGCCGAAGCGGGCGGCTATCCGGGCGACGGAATCGCCGTCGTGGAACCGGCGGACCAGCTCCTCCTCGTGCTGCGGCACCCAGGGCGCGCCGTGCCCCGGGAACAGCTCCCGCAGCACGTCGCGGTCCGGGATGGGCTCGGACACGTCGGCCACGAGGGCGAGTGCGCGCAGCGCGCGGTTGAGGGCGATGCGCAGGGACGGGACGTCGGCGAGCGGCAGGGCGAGCGTGCCGGAGGCGAGGAGGGTGTCCGGGTCGTCCTCGGACCAGCCGGCCAGGGACAGGGTCACGGTGCTGTCGTCGTCGCTGGAGAGCTCGATCCGGAAGACCTTCTCACCGAGCGGCAGTTCGTTGAGATGACGGAACGACATGAAATCAGCCCCCAAAGGTCCAACTACGCCGATTCCCGAGCGGATCGGCGCGGACTGTGTCCATTCTCCCAGGGGGGTCTGACACTGACGGTCCGTCAGCCCTTGTCGAGGTACTGCTCCCGGTCCGCGTCGACCAGGCTCTCCAGCGCACTGCGCAGATCGGGCTGCCCGGCCAGTTCCGGGTCCTCGGCGACCAGCGCGACGGCCTCCTCGCGGGCGGCCTCGATCACGTCCTCGTCGTCGATGACGGTGAGCATCCGCAGCGAGGACCGGGTCCCGGACTGCGCCTGCCCGAGCACATCGCCCTCCCGGCGCTGCTCCAGGTCGATCCGGGACAGTTCGAACCCGTCCAGCGTCCCGGCCACGGCGTCCAGCCGGGCCCGGGCGGGACTCGCCTCCGGCATCTCGCTCACCAGCAGGCACAGCCCCGGCGCCGAGCCCCGGCCGACCCGGCCGCGCAACTGGTGCAGCTGCGAGACGCCGAACCGGTCGGCGTCCATGATCACCATGGCGGTCGCGTTGGGAACGTTGACGCCGACCTCGATCACCGTGGTCGCGACGAGGACGTCCACCTCCCCCGCGGCGAAGCGGCGCATCACGTCGTCCTTGGCGTCGGGGTGCATCCTGCCGTGCAGGACCTCGACCCGCAGGCCCACGAGCGGCCCCTTCACCAGCTGCTCGGCGATTTCCAGCACCGCCAGCGGCGGCCGCCGCTCCGCCTCGTCCTCCGCGGACTTCTTCTTCGGGTCGGGCTCCTCGTCCCCGATGCGCGGGCACACCACGTACCCCTGGTGACCGTTCTCGACCTCCTCGCGGACCCGGTCCCAGGCGCGCGACAGGAAGTGCGGCTTGTCCTTGGCCGGCACGACATGCGTCGCGATCGGCGAACGGCCGGCCGGCAACTGGTCCAGCACGGAGGTCTCCAGGTCACCGAAGACCGTCATCGCGACCGTGCGCGGGATCGGCGTCGCCGTCATCACCAGCAGATGCGGCGGCTGCTTCGCCTTGCCCCGCAGCGCGTCGCGCTGCTCGACCCCGAAGCGGTGCTGCTCGTCGACCACGACCAGGCCGAGGTCGTGGAACTGCACCTTGTCCTCGATCAGCGCGTGCGTGCCGACGACGACGCCGGCCTCGCCCGTCACCAGGTCCAGCAGCGCCCGGCGGCGCGCGGCGGCCCCCATGGAGCCCGTCAGCAGCACCACCTTCGTGCCCACCTCGGAACCGCCCAGCAGACCGGCCTCGGCGAGGTCGCCCATCATCTCCGTGATCGACCGGTGGTGCTGCTGGGCCAGCACCTCCGTCGGCGCCAGCATCGCGGCCTGACCGCCCGCGTCCACGACCCCGAGCATCGCGCGCAGCGCCACCATCGTCTTGCCGGAGCCGACCTCGCCCTGCAGCAGGCGGTGCATCGGGTGGTCCGTCGCCAGATCCGCGAAGATCTCCGCCGACACGGCCTCCTGGCCCTCGGTGAGCGTGAACGGCAGCCGCGCGTCGAACGCCTTCAGCAGCCCGTCCGCCGCGGGCACCCGCGGCACCGCCGGCAACGCCGACTCCGCGGCCCGGCGCCGCGCGAGGGCCACCTGCAGCACGAACGCCTCGTCCCACTTCAGGCGGTCCTTGGCGACGGCGATGTCCGCCTTCGTCCGCGGCCGGTGGATCTTCTCCAGCGCCTCCGGCAGCGCGACGAGCCCGCGCGACTCGCGCAACGCCGCCGGCAGCGGCTCCCCCGCGCCGGCCCACCGCGTCGCCCCCAGCGAGGTCAGCACCGTGTCGACGGTCTTCGCGATCGTCCACGAGTTGACCTGCTTGCACGCCGGATAGATCGGCATCAGCCGGCCCGCGAAGGCGTCCACGGCCTCCTTGCCCTCCTCGGCGTCCAGCAACTGGTACTCCGGGTGCGCCAACTGCAGCGCCCGGTTGAACACCGACACCTTGCCCGCGAACATGCCGCGCCGGCCCGGGAGGAGGTCCTGCTCCGGCTTGAACACCCCCCGGCCGAAGAACACCAGCGTCAACGAGCCGCTGCCGTCGGTGACCACCACCTCCAGCCGCGCCTTGCCCGGGCCGTAGGTCTTCTTCGTCGCCTTCGCCACGCGCGCGACGACCGTCACGTGCTCGTCGAGGGGGAGGTCCGACAGGCGCGTCAGTTCGCCGCGCTCGGCGTAGCGGCGCGGGTAGTGGTGCAACAGGTCGCCGACGGTGTGCAGGTCGAGGTGGTCGGCGAAGACCTTTGCGGTGCGGCCGCCGACGGATTTGGTGAGCGGTTCGTCAAGGGGAGCAGACATCGCGTCCATCTTTGCGCACGCGACCGACAGCCGCTGCGCTTGCTGTTCCGGGTTTTTCCCCCGCCCTCCCTCCCTCCCCCAACCTTCGGCCGGGGGTGCCCCCAGCCCGGCGCGGTAAGTGCGGGCCCTGCGCTCTGTTCGTTGTTGGGGTCGGCGCCGCGCCGGAGTCCGTCCTCGGGGCTCGCGGTCTACGCCCACATCGTTCGGCATCGACCACGCAGTTACCGCTCGTCCCCTGCGGGCGGACCCCGACACACCCCCTCCCGAAGTCGGCTGAGGCGTCTTACGGCCGGTGGGGTGTCGGTGGGCGGTGACGGCTGCGCACGTGGACAGCGCGGCGCCAACGGGTGCCCGAGCACGGTGCCGCCTCAGACCACCCACCGGGGATCAGGCGCGAAAGCTCACGGAGGGGGCGGGGTCGTAGGGGTGGCGTTCTGGACTGTGGAGCATATTTGGGTGCACAACCCGGAGCGATCAAGGCGGGTACCTGAGGCACCTAAATGTGCTGTCCAGAATGGCAGCCCCGGAGGCCCCGAACCCGGCCCCCACACAACGCGCGTCGGGGTACCTGACTTCACAGGGCACACGGGCGGGAGGGCGGGGGAAAACTACTCGACGCCGATGAGGAGCGGGCACCGCTCCTGCCCCCCGGCATACACCACCGTGTCCACCGCAAGGTGACTCTCCCGGACATGCGCCTCCAGCCGCCCCGCCAGATCCGCGGGCGCGCCCGCGCCCAGCACCAGGGTGACCATCTCCCCGCCCGCCGCCAGCATCCGGTCGAGCACCGTGATCCCGGTCTCGACGAGGTTGCCGCCGATGACGGCGACGTCGCCGTCGATGAGGCCGAGGACGTCCCCGGCCTGGCAGACGCCCGCCATGGTCCAGGACTGGGTCTCCGCGACGGCGAGTTCGGCGTAGCGCGTGGCGCCGGCCGCGGAGGTCATCGCGACGACGTCCTCGTCGAAGCGCCGGGTGGGTTCGTGGACCGCGAGGGCGGCGATGCCCTGGACCGCGGACCGCGTGGGGATGAGGGCGACCCGGATCCCTTCCGTGCGGGCCTGTTCGGCCGCGGCCCCGGCCGCGTGCCGCAGTTCGACGTCGTTGGGGAGGAGCACGACCTCGCGGGCGTAGGCGCGGCGGACGGCCTCCGCGATCTCGCCGCTGGCGGGCGGTTCGCCGGGCCGGACGGCGATGACCACGGCGCCGGCCTCGGCGCACAGCGCGGCGAGGCCGTCGCCGCGCACGACGGCGACGACGGCGCGCAGGGCGGGTTCGCCGCGCTGTCCGCGGCTGCCGCCGCGCTCGTGGGCGCGGGCCTGATCGCCGAAGTGGGTGACCTTGATGCGGTGCGGCCGTCCGGCCTCGATCCCGGCCTCGATGGCGGCGCCGACGTCGTCGACGTGGACGTGGACGTTCCACAGGCCGTCACCGCCGACGACCACCAGGGAGTCGCCGAGCGCGTCGAGTCTGCGGCGCAGGCCGCCGACGGCGGTGTCGGGAGCGTCCAGGAGGTAGACCACCTCGAAGCCGGGTCCGCCGGGCACGACGTGCGGGTCGCCCGCGTCGCCGCCGGGCGCGCAGCCGTAGGGCAGGGCGGGGCCCTTGGGGAGGGCGTCGACGAGCGGGCCCATGGGGGCCTGGCCGGAGACCGCGTCGGCGAGGGCGCCGAGGACGGCCACCAGTCCGCGGCCGCCGGCGTCGACCACGCCCGCGTTCCCGAGGACGTCCAACTGCGCCGGGGTCGCGGCGAGCGCGCGGCGCGCGCCCTCGTACGCGGCCCGGGCCACCGCCCAGGCGTCGGCGGCCGCGTCGGCCGTGGCGGCGGCGGCCTCGGCCGCGGCAGTGGCCACGGTGAGCATGGTGCCCTCGACGGGGTGCGCGACCGCCTGGTACGCCGACTCCGCGGCGCGGCGCAGCGCGGGCCGCAGGTCCCCCGAGCCGGAGGCCAGCACTTCGGTCATGCCGCGCAGCAGTTGGGCGAGGATGGTGCCGGAGTTGCCGCGGGCGCCGATGAGGGCGCCGTGCGCCATGGACTGCAGGCACGAGGGCAGGTCGGGCTCGGTGCCGGAGGCGGCGTGCCCGTCGAAGACCGCGTCGACGGCCTGGGCGGCGGATTCGACGGTGAGGTACATGTTGGTGCCGGTGTCCCCGTCGGCGACGGGATAGACGTTGATCGCGTCGATCTCCTCGCGCGCCCGGCCGAGGGCCTGGAGGGCGAGCCTGCACCATGCGCGCACCGCGGGGGCGTCGAGCGTCGGCGGCACGTGTTCCTCCTGCGGGGGCGGCCAGGGACCTGGGGATGAGGCAGGGTTCCGCACGCAGCGTACTGAGGCGCGGGACCCGGCGGGGGACCGGGCCGTCCCGCTGACCATGGTAGTTTCGAGGGACAGGAGCGGACGTAGTATGCTGCTCCGGTTGCCCGGGGCTGTCCCGGGCCGTCCCTCGGTTCCACCGGTTTTCCTTCAAATCCTTTTGAACGGACGTCCGACGCCGGTGGGATTTATCCGTTAGTGCATCTGAAGTCTTTGGAGTGACCCGTGGCTGCCAACTGCGACGTCTGCGGCAAGGGGCCGGGCTTCGGCAACAACATTTCGCACTCGCACCGCCGTACTCGCCGTCGTTGGAACCCCAACATCCAGACGGTGCGTGCTGTGGTCGGGCGGACGCCGAAGCGCCTCAACGTCTGCACCTCGTGCATCAAGGCCGGCAAGGTCGCGCGCTGACGCATTCGACGTCGTAGCGCAGCCTTGCGGCTACCCAGAGCCGGTCCACCTCGCGGTGGACCGGCTTTCTGCTGTGCCCGGGTTCAGCCGCGCTGACGCCAGGCGTGGTCGACGGGGCCGATGCCCGCGCCCAGGGGGAAGCCGGCGGCGATGGCGCCGGTGACGTACTCCTTGGCGGCGCCGACCGCGTCGGGGACGTCCAGGCCCAGGGCGAGGTGGGAGGCGACGGCCGCTGCGAGGGTGCATCCGGTGCCGTGGGTGTGACGGTTGTCATGGCGGGGGGCGCGCAGCCAGTGCTCCCGGGTGCCGTCGGTGAGCAGGTCGACGGCGTCGCCGTCGAGGTGGCCGCCCTTGATCAGCGCCCAGCGCGGCCCGAGGGCGAGGACGGCGGCGGCGGCCTCGCGCATGCCGGGCTCGCCGTCCACCACGATGCCGGTGAGCTGCCGCACCTCGTCCAGGTTCGGGGTGGCGACGGTGGCCAGCGGCAGCAGCCGGGTGCGGACGACGTCGACGGCGTCGGCGGCCAGCAGCGGGTCGCCGTGCTTGGAGACGCCGACCGGGTCGACGACGACGGGAACGCCGAGCGGGGCCAGGAGTTCGGCGACGGTCTCGACCAGGACGGGCGAGGAGAGCATGCCGGTCTTGACCGCCTGTACGCCGATGTCGTCGACGACGCTGCGGAACTGGGCGCGCACCGCGTCCACCGGGAGCTCCCAGGCGCCTTGCACGCCGAGCGAGTTCTGCGCCGTGACGGCCGTGACCACGCTCATGCCGTGCGTCCCGAGGGCCAGCATCGTCTTGAGGTCGGCCTGGATGCCCGCGCCGCCGCCGGAGTCGGAGCCGGCGACGGTGAGCACACGCGGTGGGATCTTCATACGGCGAATCTAGTCGTCGCCCTCACGCGTCGCCGAAGTGGTCCCAGCCGCCCGCCGCGTCCCAGGGCGCGCCGTCGACGGTGACCTGCGGCGAGGTGGTGGCCTTCACCACGCGCCCGATCACCCGCCAGCGGGCGGGGAGCTTGGTGTCCGGCGGGAAGGCGGCGACCAGCGCGTGGTCCTCGCCGCCGGTGAGCACCCAGTGCAGCGGGTCGACGCCGACGGCCTGCCCGATGTCGGCCATCTGCGCGGGGACGTCGACGTCGGCGGACGCGAGGTCGATGGTGACGCCGCTGGCCGCCGCGATGTGCCCGAGGTCGGCGACCAGTCCGTCGCTCACGTCGGTCATCGCGGTCGCACCGAGCTCGGAGGCGGCCGGCCCGGCGTGGTACGGCGGTTCGGGCCTGCGGTGGGCCTCGACGAAGGCGCGCGGGGAGCGGAACCCGCGGGCGAGCACGGCCAGTCCGGCCGCGGACCAGCCGAGCCAGCCCGTGACGGCCACGATGTCGCCGGGCCGGGCGCCGGACCGGGTGACGGGTTCGCGGTTGCGCAGGTCGCCCAGCGCGGTGATGGAGACCATGATCGTGTCGCCGCGCACCACGTCGCCGCCGACCACGGCCGCACCCGCGACCTGGCACTCGTCGCGGATGCCGTCCATCAGCTCCAGCGGCCAGGTGACGGGCAGATCCGCGGGGACGACCAGGGCGAGCAGCACGGCGGTCGGCACGGCGCCCATCGCGGCGATGTCGGCGAGGTTCTGCGCGGCGGCCTTGCGGCCGACGTCGTAGGCGGTGGACCAGTCGCGGCGGAAGTGCCGCCCCTCCAGGAGCGCGTCGGTGGTGGCCACGACGCGCCCGTCGGGCGCGGTGACGACGGCGGCGTCGTCGCCCGGTCCGAGCCGCACGGCGGGGCTGGAGGTGAGCCGCGAGGTCAACTCCCTGATGAGCCCGAACTCCCCCAGCTCGCCCACGGTGCCCTTCATCCCACTGTCCCCTTCACGTGGCCGGTCCTGTACCTGTTCTGTCATCGCTTCCGTGGCGGCTTTCGGGCGTCCGGTACCGCGCGGGTCTCCCCGCAGCGTGCGGCGACGCGGTACCGTGACGTTCCCTCCCACATGATCCTCGTAAGCCGCCCTGGAGGTTCCGTGGTACAGGCGTACATTCTGATTCAGACCGAGGTCGGGAAGGCCTCGGCGGTAGCGGAGGTGATCTCCAAGATTTCCGGGGTGATCCAGGCCGAGGACGTCACCGGGCCGTACGACGTGATCGTGCGGGCCCAGGCGGACACGGTCGACGACCTCGGCCGCCTCGTGGTGGCCAGAGTGCAGCAGGTGGAGGGCATCACCCGTACACTCACCTGCCCGGTCGTGCACCTCTGATCACCCCCTGTACGCTCGGCGGGTGATGTATCGCCGCCGGGTCGCGCTTGTCTCCGTGTCCGCCGTCGCGTGCCTCTCCGCGGCGGCGGTCTACGTGTCCGCCGACGGAACGCCCGCGAGCGGGGTCGCCGTCCCGTCGCCCTCCGCCGAGGCCGCCACGCTGTGCGGCCGCCTCCACGACGCCTTGCCGCGCCGGGTGGACGGGCTCTCCGAGCGGACGTTGTCGCCCGTCTCCACCCTCACCGCCGGCTGGGGGGATCCTACGGTGGTACTGCGCTGCGGTGTGCCCCGGCCCGAGACACTGACGCCGGGCAGCACGACGTACAACCCGGGCGCGGACGCGGTGGATGTCAACGGGGTGAGCTGGCTCATGGAGCAGACCGGCGACGGCTACCGCTTCACGACCACCGGCCGCGCGACGTTCGTCGAGGTGAGCGTGCCGGCGACGTACGCACCCGAGGTCAACCCGCTGGCCGACCTCGGGAACGCCGTCGAGAAGTCCATCCCGTCCGAGCTCTGACGTCCCCGGACCCCGGGGTCAGCGCAGCCCGGTGGGGCGGCGCAGCGCGGCCTGGACGAGCCGGTCCACGAGTTCCGGGTAGTCGACCCCGCTCTCCCGCCACATGCGCGGGTACATGGAGATCGGCGTGAAGCCCGGCATGGTGTTGATCTCGTTGATCACGAACTCGCCGCTGTCCAGCAGGAAGAAGTCCGCGCGGACCAGCCCCTCGCAGGACGCGGCCTCGAACGCGGCCACGGCGAGCCGCTGGACCTCGGCGGTCTGCTCGCCGGTGAGCGGCGCGGGCACCAGGCCCTCGGCGGAGTCGATGTACTTCGCCTCGAAGTCGTAGAACTCGTGCGCGGTGACCGGCGGGATCTCGGCCGGGACCGAGGCACGCGGGCCGTCCTCGAACTCCAGGACTCCGCATTCGATCTCGCGGCCCCGCAGCAGCGACTCCACGAGCACCTTGGGGTCGTGGCGGCGTGCCTCCTCGATCGCCTCGTCCAGGCCCGCGAGGTCGTCGACCTTGCTGATGCCCATGGAGGAGCCGGCGCGGGCGGGCTTCACGAAGACCGGCCACCCGTGGTCGGCGGCGAAGTCCACGACCTTCTTGCGGGCCGCGGCGGGATCGCCGTCCCACTCGCGCGGCCGGATCACGACGTACGGACCGACCGGCAGGCCGAAGGAGCTGAAGACGCGCTTCATGTACTCCTTGTCCATGCCGACCGCCGAGGCCAGCACGCCGGAGCCGACGTAGGGCACACCGGAGAGTTCCAGCAGTCCCTGGAGGGTGCCGTCCTCGCCGTACGGGCCGTGCAGCACGGGGAAGACGACGTCGACGTCGCCGAGCGCCTTGGGCACCGAGCCGGGTTCGCTGTAGACGACCTCGCGGCTGGCCGGGTCGACCGGCAGGACCACCGAGCCCTCGGCGGACTCGGCGAGCTGCTCGACGCTGGGCAGCGTGCGGTCGGCGATCGCCATCCGGGAGGGGTCGTCGGTGGTCAGCGCCCAACGGCCGTCGCCGGTGATGCCGATCGGCAGCACGTCGTACTTGTCGCGGTCGATGGCGCTCAGCACGGCGCCCGCGGTGAGAACCGAAATGGCGTGCTCGGAGCTGCGTCCGCCGAAGACGACCGCGACGCGCGGCTTGCGTGAAGAAGGCTGAATGCTCATGTCGCGTTGACCTTACCGTTCCGGACGTCAGCGTTCCGACTTGGCGGACCGCGACATCAGCTCCTTGACCGCGACGACCGGCTGCTTGCCGTTGTGGACGATGTCGACCACGGTCTCGGTGATGGGCATGTCGACACCGTGCCGCCGGGCCAGGTCGAGCACCGACTCGCAGGACTTGACGCCCTCGGCGGTCTGCCGGGTGACCGCGATGGTCTCCTCCACCGTCATGCCCCTGCCGAGGTTGATGCCGAAGACGTGGTTGCGGGACAGCGGGGAGGAGCAGGTGGCGACCAGGTCGCCGAGGCCCGCGAGACCCGAGAAGGTCAGCGGGTCCGCGCCCAGCGCGATGCCCAGCCGGGTGGTCTCCGCCAGACCGCGGGTGATCAGCGAGCCCTTGGTGTTGTCCCCCAGCCCCATGCCGTCGGCGATGCCGACGGCGAGACCGATGACGTTCTTGACGGCGCCGCCCAGTTCGCAGCCGACCACGTCGGTGTTGGTGTACGGGCGGAAGTACGTGGTGTGGCTGGCGGCCTGGAGCCGCTTGGCGACGGTCTCGTCGCGGCAGGCGACGACCGACGCGGCGGGCTGCCGGGCGGCGATCTCCTTGGCCAGGTTGGGACCGGACAGCACGGCGACGCGTTCCGGGCCGGCCTCGGCGACCTCCGCGATGACCTCGCTCATCCGCTTGGCGGTGCCGAGTTCGACGCCCTTCATCAGGCTGACCAGCACCGCGTCCGACGGCAGCAGCGGCGCCCACGCGGCCAGGTTGCCGCGCAGCGTCTGCGACGGTACGGCGAGGACGACGAACTCGGCGTCCTCCGCGGCCTCGGCGGGGTCGGTGGTCGCGGTGATCGCCGCGGGCAGTTCGACCCCGGGGAGGTAGCCCGGGTTGGCGTGGCTGCTGTTGACGGCCTGGACCACCTCGGGGCTGCGCCCCCACATGGTCACCCGGGCCCCGGCGTCGGCGAGCACCATCGCGAAGGCGGTGCCCCAGGAGCCGGTGCCGTAGACCGCGCAGCGCGTCGTCACTTGCCGGCTCCCCTCTGCTTGCGCGGGTCGAAGCGCTCGGACGGCGGGGTCGCGCCGCGCAGTTCTCCGAGCAGCTCGCTGATCGAGGCCATGATGACGTCCGTGGCCTCCTTGAGCACCTCGGCGGTGAGCTCCTGCCCGTAGTAGTCGGACAGGTCCACCGGCGGGCCGGCCAGCACCCTGAGCGTCTTGCGCGGGAAGAGGCGGACCTTGTTCTCCTTGGCGTACGGGGGGACGGCCTCGTTGGCGCCCCACTGCGCGACGGGGATGACGGGCGCCTTGGTCATCAGCGCGACACGGGCGACGCCGGTCTTGCCCACCATCGGCCACATCTCGGGGTCGCGGGTCAGCGTGCCCTCGGGGTAGAAGGCGACGCACTCGCCGGAGTTGATGGCGTCCACCGCGGACCGGAAGGCGTCGGCGGCGTCGGTGCTCTCCCGGTACACGGGGATCTGGCCGGTGCCACGCAGGATCGCCCCGACGAACGCGGGCTTGAACAGCGGCGCCTTCGCCAGGAAGCGCGGGACCCGCCCGGTGTTGTACTGGTAATGCGCGTACGACAGCGGGTCGAGGTACGAGTTGTGGTTGACCGCGGTGATGAATCCGCCGTCGGCCGGAATGTGCTCCATTCCCTGCCAGTCCCTCTTGAAGAGGACGACGAGCGGTGGTTTCGCGATGACTGCTGCGAGCCGGTACCAGAAGCCGATCCTGCGGCGGGACACCAGAACTCCTCCTCGTTCCGCCGCCGACCCGGGATCACCGGATCGCGGCCGTGCTGTGTGACGGCGCACCGGCGTACGGCCGGTGCGGCCGCACAAGTGTCGCCGGTAAGCCACCGTAACGCCAGGGTGGAGCGGCGGTGGCGGTGGCCTCGGGAAACCCCGAGCACAATAGTTCGGTGTCGGTAGCAGTGAACTCGTTGAACCCGTCGAACTCCTCGGAATGGTCACTCGTCGTTCCGCTGAAGCCCTTGGCCGTGGCCAAAAGCCGCCTCGCGACGGCCGCCGGGCCCGTGCGGCCCGGGCTGGCACTGGCCTTCGCCCAGGACACGGTGGCCGCGGTGCTGGCCTGCTCCGCGGTACAGGACGTGACGGTCGTCACGGACGACCCCCTCGCCGGGGCCGCGCTGACGGCGCTCGGGGCGCGGGTGGTGGCGGACTCCCCCGCCGCGGGGCTCAACGCCGCGCTGGCGTACGGCGCCGGCCAGGTCCGTCGGCTGCGTCCGGAAGCCGCCGTGGCGGCCCTCAACGCCGATCTCCCGGCCTTGCGGGCCGCGGAGCTGCAGATGGTGCTCGACGAGGCCGCCCGGCGTCCTGGGCGGGCATTTCTGGCCGACGCGGCCGGAATCGGTACCACGCTGCTGGCGGCCACGCCCGGAACACCCCTGGACCCGGCCTTCGGCGGCGCCTCCCGGGCCCGCCACCGGGCGTCCGGCGCGCGTGAGATCACGCTGCCGGGCGTGGACTCCGTGCGCCAGGACGTGGATACGGGCGAGGACCTGAGGGCGGCCCTGGTCCTGGGCGTCGGACCGCGCACCCGCGAACTGCTGCGGGCCGGGCCGGTGGCCGCGACGGGCTGAACAGGTTGCAGGCCAGGCCCGCCTCGGGGCGGCCGGATAGGCTGCCCCACATGCAGGCGACCGCGTACACCTACGACCCCGAGACCCGCGCCGGCAGCGTGCTGCTGGACGACGGGACGCCGCTGCCCTTCGATGCGGCCGCGTTCGACGCCGGGGGGTTGCGGCTGCTGCGGCCCGGTCAGCGGGTGCGCATCCGCACCGAAGGCAGCGGCGAGGCGCGCCGGGTGGTCTTCGTGACGCTGCAGACCTTCCCCGACCCGGGGGCCTGAGGCAGCGGGACAACGCAGCGGGCCGGGCGCCCCCGAGGGGGTGCCCGGCCCGTCGCTGTGTCGGGTCGGTGCCGCTCTACCGCTTGGCGGCGCGCTTGGTGGCCGTCTTGCGGGCCGCCGACTTGGCGGGGGCCTTCTTGGCCGGCGCCGTCTTCTTGGCGGTGGCCTTCTTGGCGGTGGTCTTCTTCGCCGCCGCCTTCTTGGCCGTGGTCTTGGCCGCCGTGGTCTTCTTCGCGGTGGTCTTGGCGGCCGTGGTCTTCTTCGCCACCGTCTTCTTGGCCGTGGTCTTGGCCGCCGTGGTCTTCTTGGCGGCGGCCTTCTTCGTGGTGGCCTTGGCGGTGACGCCGCCGGTCAGGCTGCCCTTGGGCGCCTTCTTGACGGAGACCTCGCCGGCCTTGGGGAGCTTCTTCGTCCCGCTCACCAGGTCCTTGAAGCCCTGGCCTGCGCGGAAGCGCGGCACGGAGGTCTTCTTGACCCTGACCCGCTCCCCGGTCTGCGGGTTGCGGGCGTAGCGGGCGGGACGCTCCACCCTCTCGAACGAACCGAAGCCGGTCACCGAGACCCGGTCGCCGTTGACGGTCGCGCGGACGATGGCGTCCAGGACCGCGTCGACCGCCTCAGCGGCCTGCTGACGGCCGCCGAGCTTGTCGGCAATCGCTTCAACGAGCTGCGCCTTGTTCACGTCTTCCCCTTCGGAAACTTGCCCGGCGATGAGTTCGGGCCTTTTTCGCACGCTAGGCGGATATATACCGCAAATCAAATACGAAACGGGCGAATCACCCTTGTGCCGCAACGAACTCCGGGCTCAGGAAGGCTCTTGATCGGGGAATCGGCCTTCGTCGAGGTCCTTCATCAGATCCTCCAGACGCCTTGCCGCACCTGCGAGATCGTGCTTCGAGGCGGCGGTGATGACGAGGAGTTTGCGGGCCAACTGCACCCGGACTTCCTCCGGCACTTGCAGACCCGCCACTCGGGTGTGGGCCTGCTTCAACCTGGCAGCGAGGAACGCGTACAGCTCGAGTTGGCCATCGGGTTCCATGTGCCGATTGTGTCATCTGCGGTGAGTTGTCACGAGGTGTGGAGCCGAACACGCCGCAGCGCCCCCCGCCCGGTGGGGGCGGGGGGCGCTGCGGGGAGGCGGGGAACCGGCCGCGAGGACGCGCGGCGCGGGGCCGGGAAGGGGCTCGGAACGGCTCAGACCTGGAGGGTCCGCGGCTTGTAGGACGGGCGTCCGGCCTCGTAGGTGGCGATGTCGGCCTCGTTCTGCAGGGTGAGGCTGATGTCGTCCAGGCCGTTCAGCAGCCGCCAGCGGGCGTTGTCGTCCAACTCGAAGGGCGCGGTGATGCCCTCGGCGCGAACCTCGCGGGTCCGGAGGTCCACGGTGATCTCGGCGGCCGGGTCGGCCTCGGTGAGCTCCCACAGCCGCTCGACCGTCTCCTGCGGCAGGATGACGGTGAGCAGGCCGTTCTTCAGCGAGTTGCCGCGGAAGATATCGGCGAAACGGGAGGAGATCACGGCCTTGAAGCCGTAGTTCTGCAGTGCCCAGACCGCGTGCTCGCGGGAGGAGCCGGTGCCGAAGTCGGGGCCGGCGACCAGCACGCCGGCGCCCTGGCGCTCGGGCCGGTTGAGGACGAACTCGGGGTCCTTGCGCCAGGCCTCGAACAGGCCGTCCTCGAAGCCGTTGCGGGTGACCTTCTTCAGCCAGTGGGCCGGGATGATCTGGTCGGTGTCGGTGTTGCTCCGGCGCAGCGGGACCGCCCGGCCGGTGTACGTGGTGAACGCTTCCATGGTTCTCAGGCCTCCAGGACGGCGACGCCGGGCAGATCGGCGGGGGACGAGAGGTGGCCGTTGACCGCGGTGGCGGCGGCGACCTGGGGGGACACCAGGTGGGTGCGGCCGCCCTTGCCCTGCCGGCCCTCGAAGTTGCGGTTGGAGGTGGACGCGGAGCGCTCACCGGGCGCCAGTTGGTCGGGATTCATACCCAGGCACATCGAGCAACCCGCGTGCCGCCATTCGGCGCCGGCCTCCTTGAAGACCGTGTCCAGGCCCTCCTCGACGGCCTGCAGCGCGACCCGGACCGAACCGGGGACGACCAGCATCCGCACGCCGTCGGCCACCTTGCGGCCCTTGACCACCGACGCGGCCGAGCGCAGGTCCTCGATGCGGCCGTTGGTGCAGGAGCCGACGAAGACGGTGTCGACCGCGACCTGCCGCAGCGGCGTGCCGGCCTCCAGGCCCATGTACTCCAGCGCCTTCTCGGCCGCCAGCCGGTCGCTGGGGTCGGCGAAGGACGCCGGGTCCGGTACGGAGGCGCTCAGCGGGGCGCCCTGGCCGGGGTTGGTGCCCCAGGTGACGAACGGGGACAGCGAGGCGGCGTCGATGACGACCTCGTGGTCGAAGACGGCGTCCTCGTCGGTCCGCAGGGTCTCCCAGTAGGCGACCGCGGCGTCCCAGTCCTCGCCCTGCGGGGCGTGCGCACGGCCCTGCAGGTAGTCGAAGGTGGTCCGGTCCGGGGCGATCATGCCGGCGCGGGCGCCCGCCTCGATCGACATGTTGCAGATGGTCATCCGGGCCTCCATCGAGAGCTTCTCGATGGCGGAGCCGCGGTACTCGATGACATAGCCCTGGCCGCCGCCCGTACCGATCTTGGCGATGATCGCCAGGATCAGGTCCTTGGCCGTGACGCCCTCGGGCAGTTCGCCGTCGACGGTGACCGCCATGGTCCTGAAAGGGGCCAGCGGCAGCGTCTGGGTGGCCAGCACGTGCTCGACCTGGCTGGTGCCGATGCCGAACGCCAGCGCGCCGAAGGCACCGTGGGTGGAGGTGTGGCTGTCGCCGCAGACCACGGTCATACCCGGCTGCGTCAGGCCCAGCTGCGGGCCGACCACGTGCACCACGCCCTGCTCGACGTCGCCCAGCGGGTGCAGCCGCACCCCGAACTCGGCGCAGTTCTTGCGCAGCGTCTCCAGCTGCGTGCGCGAGACCGGGTCGGCGATCGGCTTGTCGATGTCGAGCGTCGGGGTGTTGTGGTCCTCGGTCGCGATGGTGAGGTCCAGCCGGCGCACCGGGCGGCCGTTCATCCGCAGACCGTCGAAAGCCTGCGGGCTGGTGACCTCGTGGAGCAGATGCAGGTCGATGAAGAGGAGGTCGGGCTCGCCTTCGGCGCGCCGCACGACGTGATCCTCCCAGACCTTTTCCGCGAGTGTCCTGGCCATCGCATTCCCTCCGACCGGCCGCGTTGCCGGCCTGTTCGTCGTTGCCGGCACCTCCGTCCGATTGCGGCGGACGGGGGCTCCGGGCCTGTTCATCCAGCGTGCCGCGTTCACGGGAAAATTGAACTTGCGTTTCACAGAGTGAGACGGGAGTATCGTTGCATGGACAACAGTAGTGGCGTCGGCGTTCTCGACAAGGCGGCTCTGGTGCTCAGCGCGCTGGAGTCCGGTCCGGCCACCCTGGCCGGTCTCGTGGGCGCCACGGGTCTCGCCCGCCCCACCGCGCACCGTCTCGCCGTCGCACTGGAGCACCACCGCATGGTCGCCCGCGACATGCAGGGACGCTTCATCCTGGGCCCCCGGCTCTCCGAACTGGCCGCCGCGGCGGGCGAGGACCGCCTGCTGGCGACCGCCGGCCCCGTGCTCACGCACCTACGGGACGTGACCGGCGAGAGCGCGCAGCTCTACCGGCGCCAGGGCGACATGCGGATCTGCGTCGCCGCCGCCGAGCGGCTGTCCGGACTCCGGGACACCGTGCCCGTCGGCTCGACCCTGCCGATGAAGGCGGGTTCCGCCGCCCAGATCCTGATGGCCTGGGAGGAGCCGGAGCGGCTGCACCGCGGGCTGCAGGGAGCCCGGTTCACCGCCACCGCGCTGTCCGGCGTGCGCCGCAGGGGCTGGGCGCAGTCGATCGGCGAACGCGAACCGGGTGTGGCCTCCGTCTCCGCGCCGGTGCGCGGACCGTCCAACCGCGTCGTGGCGGCCGTGTCCGTCTCCGGCCCCATCGAGCGGCTGACCCGGCACCCCGGCCGCATGCACGCGCAGGCCGTCGTCGACGCCGCCGGCCGGCTGTCCGAGGCGCTGCGCCGTTCCGGCTGAACCGCCGCCGCGGTTATGCGGGAGCGGCCGCTACCCCTTGGCGGACCGCAGCCGCTCGGCCGCCGTCTCGCCACGACGGCCCACCGGGACGACGCCGGTCGCGGCACCGAGCCCGAAGGCGGGCATGTCGACGTACACCGACTCGTAGGAACCGGCCGGCGCGGAGTAGGTCTCGTGCCATATGCCCACCCGCCCCTTGCCGGCCCGGGCCCGGCGGTTGAACTCCGCCCAGGCGGGCCGGTGCTCCTTGCCGGGTTGCGAGGCGTAGGCGATGAGCTGCTCCTTGCTCGCCCAGTACTGCACGACGCACAGCAGCCGCGGCGAGCCCATCAGCAGTTGGTAGCCGAGGAACCCGCTGTCCCGGTCCCGGGACAGCTCCCGCAGCATGCGCGGCATCGCCATGAAGGCCGGCAGCCAGCTGCGCAGGGCCCACAGGCGGTTGATCCGCATCCCGATGTGGAAGACGACGATCTCACCCTCGGCGGCCGCGGTGTTGCGGCCCGGAACCAGCTGAACGGACATGACTCTCCCCCTTCGCCCACGACGGTTGCCGGGCACCCGTCGACAGTGACCCACGCCGGGCATGGCGCGGCAGCCATTGGATAGTGGCGCTATCCATGATTGGATACTGCCACTATCCAGCGAAGGGCGCAAGAGGACATGCGACTGGCGGAACTGAGCGAGCGGAGCGGTGTGCCGACACCGACGATCAAGTACTACCTGCGCGAGGGCCTGCTGCCACCGGGCCGCCGCGTCACGGCCACCCAGGCCGAGTACGGCGAGGAGCACCTGCGCCGGCTCCGCTTCGTGCGGGCCCTGATCCAGGTCGGCAAGGTGCCCGTGGCCACCGCCCGCGAGGTGCTCGCCGCGATGGACGACGACTCGCTCAACCAGCACACACGGCTGGGCGCGGCGACCTTCGCGCTGCCGCACGGCCCCGAGCCCGACGGGGACGACCCGGCCACGGCCGTCGCCCGCCGGGAGGTCGACCTGCTGATGTCCGGGCTCGGCTGGACCTACGGGAACGAGGACCACGGCCCCTCCCCCGCCTACCGGATGCTCGTGGCGGCGGTCGCCGTGCTCACCCGGCTGGGATACCCCAGCGGGGCACGGCACTTGGAGCCCTACGCGCGACTCGCCGCCCAACAGGCCGTCCACGACCTGGATCTGGTCGAGCTCTACGACACCCCGCTCGAACAGGCCGCCGCCGCCGTGACGCTGACCGTGCTCTACGAGCCCGTGCTGCTGAGCCTGCGCCGGCTCGCCGAGGCCGAGGAATCCTTGCGGCGCTTCGGAGTTGACTGACCCGGCCGGGCACGGGGTCACCTAACGCAGCGACAAGCAACGACAAGCAAGAAAGAGGCCCCCCGCCGAAGCGAGGGGCCTCTTCCCGATGTACCCCCGACCGGATTCGAACCGGCGCTACCGCCTTGAGAGGGCGGCGTGCTAGGCCGCTACACAACGGGGGCAAGTCAGAACTACGCTGGGGTACCAGGACTCGAACCTAGACTAAATGAACCAGAATCACTCGTGCTGCCAATTACACCATACCCCATGGTGTGTCAAGTACCCCCGACCGGATTCGAACCGGCGCTACCGCCTTGAGAGGGCGGCGTGCTAGGCCGCTACACAACGGGGGCCCTAGCGATCCCTGCGAGAGAGATCCGTACCCCCGACCGGATTCGAACCGGCGCTACTGCCTTGAGAGGGCAGCGTGCTAGGCCGCTACACAACGGGGGCTCTGCAAAGAACTGCGCTGGGGTACCAGGACTCGAACCTAGACTAACTGAACCAGAATCAGTCGTGCTGCCAATTACACCATACCCCACCAAAAAGCAACCCCCCGTAGGGGGTGCTGTCCGGCGTGCGCTCCGGACCGGTTTTTCGGCCCGCCCGGCGGCGCAGGAAGAACATTACCCGATCGAAGACGGGGCTCCAAAACGGGTATCCGCCGCCAGGAGGGCCGGCAGCTGTGCCAGTCCGGTGATCCGCCGCAGGTCGGGGGCGGTGACGCTACCCGTTCGGTCCAGCCACACACCGTGAAGACCTGCGGCGTTCGCCCCGCGCGCGTCGGTGTCCGCCTTGTCCCCCACGTACGCCACCTCGGCGGGCGGCAGGCCCAGCGCCTCGCACGCGGCCAGGAAGGCCTCCGGCGCAGGCTTGGCGTACCCCAGTTCCTGCGAGCAGAGCAGGAACTCGAAGCGGTCCCGCAGGCCGAGCCGCGCGAGCTTGCGTTCCTGGTGGGCGGTGGCGGAGTTGGAGAGCAGCCCGTGCCGGTAGCCGGGCGTGAGCGCGTCGAGGGCGGGGACGACGTCGGGGAAGACGGCCCAGGCGGCCTCGAAGTGGACGTAGTAGGCCGCGAACCAGGCGTCGGCCGCCTCGTCCGGCACATCCGGGCCGAGGAAGGCGCGAACGCGCTCCCTGCGCTGCTCCGCCCAGGTGATCTCGCCCGCCAGGAAGCGCTCGTAGTGCAGGTTCATCGCCGCGTGCCAGCGCGCGACGGCCTCGTTCTCGACGGCCCCGACGGCACCGGCGGCCCCGTCGGCCTCGAAGGCGGAGAGCAGTCCCTCGCTCCGCAGATGCGTCAGGACCCCGGCACGCTCGGCCGCCGAGTAGTCGAAGATCGTGTCGTCGATGTCCCACAGCACGGCGCGGATCGGCATGTACCGGACTCTATCCGTGCGCATCCGCGCCCGGCGGCGCGGGTTCCGGGGGCAGGGAGAGCGTCCGGCGGCTGACGAAGCGGCGCCGCTCGCCGGTGACCGGGTCGTCGAACTCCAGCAGCCGGGCGAGCAGCTGGAGGGGCCGGCCGAAGTCGCCGGGGGCCGGCTCGGGCAGGACGCGGGGGTAGACGGGGTCGCCGAGGAGGGGCAGGCCGAGGCTGTTCATGTGCACACGCAACTGGTGGGTGCGGCCGGTCTCCGGCTGCAACCGGTAGCGGGCCAGGGAACCGTGGCGGGACAGGAGTTCCACCCGGCTGCGGGCGTTGGGCGGGCCGGGGACCTCCCGGGCGGCGATGACCCCGCGCTCCTTCTCGATCCGGCTCTCCACGGTGCGCGGCAGCTCCAGCGCCGGGTCGTACCCGGCCAGGGCCTCGTACTCCTTGCGCACCCGGCGGTCGCGGAAGACGGTCTGGTAGGCGCCGCGCAGTTCGGGGCGGATCACGAACATGACCACCCCGGCGGTCAGCCGGTCGAGCCGGTGGGCCGGGCTGAGCGCGGGCAGGCCGAGGTCGTGGCGCAGGCGTGTGAGCGCGGTCTCGGTGACGTGGCTGCCGCGCGGGGTGGTGGCGAGGAAGTGCGGCTTGTCCACGACGAGCAGCGCGTCGTCCCGGTGCAGCACCTCGACGGGGAAGGGGACGGGGACCTCCGGCGCGAACTCCCGGTGGAACCAGAGGAAGGCACCCGGCCGGTAGGGCGCGTCGGGGGTCAGCGGCCCGTCGGCCATGTGGATCTCCCCCGCCGCCAGCATCGCCTCGACGTGCCCCGCGGGCAGGGCCGTCAGCCGCTCGACGAGGTGCTCGCGCACCGACGTCCAGGGGCCCGCCTCCGGCAGCCGCAGGCGCACCGCGTCGACCCCGTGGCGCTGGGGCAGCGGGGAGGGCGGGGGCTTGGGCCTGCGTCGCATCGGTGCTCCGGAAGCGCGCCGCCCCGGGTCCGCGGGGAACCCGGGGCGGTCGCGGACGGTTTCCGTCAGCCGGCGAGCTTCGCCAGCGCAGCGTCGACGCGGGCCAGGGTGCGGTCGCGGCCGAGCACTTCGAGCGACTCGAAGAGCGGCAGGCCGACGGTGCGGCCGGTGACGGCGACCCGGACGGGTGCCTGGGCCTTGCCGAGCTTGAGGCCGTGGGTCTCGCCCGCGGCGAGGACGGCGGCCTTCAGGGCCTCGGCGTTCCAGTCGGCGGCGGCGAGGTTCTCCCGGGCGGTGGTGAGCAGCGCGGTGGCGGCCGCCGGGTCCTTCATCGCCTTCTGCCAGGACGCCTCGTCCTCCACCGGCACGTCGAGGAAGAGGAAGTCGACGTTCTCGGTGATCTCCGAGAGCACGGTCAGCCGCGTCTGGGCGTGCGGCGCGATCGCCTCGAAGGCCGCCTGGTCGAACGCCTCGGGCGTCCAGGGCGCGAACGGGGCCTTCAGCCACGGGCCGCATGCCTCGGTGAACGTCTTCGCGTCCAGCAGGCGGATGTGGTCGGCGTTGATCGCCTCGGCCTTCTTCAGGTCGAAGCGCGCCGGGTTGGCGTTGACCGCGTCGATGTCGAAGGCGGCCACCATCTCCTCGACGGAGAAGACGTCCCGGTCGGCGGAGAGCGACCAGCCCAGGAGCGACAGGTAGTTGAGCAAGCCCTCGGGGAGGAAGCCGCGCTCCCGGTAGAGGTTGAGGGAGGACTCCGGGTCGCGCTTGGAGAGCTTCTTGTTGCCCTCGCCCATGACGTACGGCAGGTGGCCGAACTGCGGGGTCGTGCCGTTGCCGACGCCGAGTTCGGCGAGCGCCTTGTAAAGCGCGATCTGCCGCGGGGTGGAGGACAGCAGGTCCTCGCCGCGCAGCACGTGGGTGATCTCCATCAGCGCGTCGTCGACCGGGTTGACCAGCGTGTAGAGCGGGGCGCCGTTGGCCCGGACGATGCCGTAGTCGGGCACGTTCTCCGGGGTGAAGGTCAGCTCGCCGCGCACCAGGTCGGTGAAGGTGATCGGCTCGTCGGGCATGCGGAAGCGGACGATGGGCTCGCGGCCCTCGCGCTCGTACGCGTCGATCTGCTCGGCGGACAGGGCGCGGCAGTGGCCGTCGTAGCCGGAGGGGCGGCCGGCGGCGCGGGCGGCGTCGCGGCGCTCGTCGAGCTCCTCGGTGGTGCAGTAGCACTTGTAGGCGTGGCCCGACTCCAGCAGCCTGGCGGCCACGTCCCGGTAGATGTCCATGCGCTGCGACTGGCGGTACGGCGCGTGCGGGCCGCCGACCTCGGGGCCCTCGTCCCAGTCGAAGCCGAGCCAGCGCATGGCCTCCAGCAGCTGCTCGTACGACTCCTCGGAGTCGCGGGCGGCGTCGGTGTCCTCGATGCGGAAGACCAGGCTGCCCTGGTGGTGGCGGGCGAACGCCCAGTTGAACAGGGCGGTGCGGACCAGGCCCACGTGGGGGTTGCCGGTCGGCGACGGGCAGAAACGTACGCGTACGGGTGCTGCGCTAGTCACGCTTGATCACCTTGTTGGTGAGAGTGCCGATGCCTTCGATGGTGACGGCGACCTCGTCGCCGACGTGGAGCGGTCCGACCCCGGCCGGGGTGCCGGTGAGGACGACGTCGCCGGGGAGCAGGGTCATCGCCTCGGAGATGTGGACGATCAGGTCCTCGACGGAGCGGATCATCTGGCTGGTGCGCCCGGCCTGCCGCAGCTCGCCGTTGACGGTCGCGGTGACGGCGAGGTCGCCGGCCGCGGCGAGGTCGAGCCCGGTCTCGATCCACGGGCCGATGGGGCACGAGGAGTCGAAGCCCTTGGCGCGGGCCCACTGCTTCTCGGCCTTCTGGGCGTCGCGGGCGGTGACGTCGTTGGCGCAGGTGTAGCCGAGGATCACGTCCTGGACCCGTTCGCGGGGCACCTCGCGGCAGAGCCGGCCGATCACCACGGCGAGCTCGGCCTCGTAGTGCACCTCCTGCGAGAAGGAGGGGTAGGCGATCGGGTCGCCCGGGCCGATCACCGAGGTGGACGGCTTGAAGAAGGCGACCGGCACCTCGGGTACCTCGTTGCCCAGTTCCGCGGCGTGCTCGGCGTAGTTGCGGCCGATGCCGACGACCTTGCTGGGCAGTACGGGCGGCAGCAGCCGCACCTTGCTCAGCGGCACCTTGGTGCCGGAGCGCTCGTACTCGGCGAACGGGATGCCCTTGATGATGTCGAGGACGAGTCCGTCCGGGACGGACTCGTCGCCCTCGACGACGCCGAAGGCGACATTGCCGTCGATGGAGAACCTGGCGATGCGCACGGGAAGCAACTCACCTCACTGGCCGGAGACTGACGCTCCAGGTTATCCCGGGGGTGCCGCGCCCTCCCGTCCGGCGAGCCGGGGCCTCAGCCCGCGGGCTGCTCCTTGAGGTCGTTCAGGACCGTGCGGCGCGGGTTGGCGGTCTGCCGCGGCAGGATGACGACAGGGGCCTCGCCCTCGACGGCCGGTGCGACCTCGGCGGTCCGCGTGTCCTCGGCGTCCGTGAGGTGCGCGAGGGTGGTGCGACGCGGATTGGCTATGGGACGCATGATCATGGTCGTCTTCATGGGGCGGTCAGAACCTCGTGGAGTCCGGGCGCCCTGCCGGGCGCGGGTTGACGTAGTACACGGTGGTGTCAAACGTCAATCTATCTGGCGGGCATTCCCCTTTCCGGGTGACCGACACGGGCACACCCCTGTGATTTTGCTCACCAAGTGATCGACAAGAAGGGCGAATCGGACGGCGACCCGATGTCCGTGAACCCGACATCACGGATGATCCACGCCAATTGCACCCGGCGGCCGGTGGCCCTCTCGTGCAGGCAGAGGCCCATGAGCCCCCGGGGGCGCCCGAATTGACCGTGCCCGCCCGAATGCGGCCGGACACCGCGTGACGCGCCCGGTGCGCTGAGTCACGTATTCCACTCGATACCTGACGGGCCTTGTTGGAGGTCCGGCACTGTGCTGGAATTCCCCGGACCGCCGTATCAACAGACGCCGGCGCGCAAGGGGGAGCGTGCGAACGCCGAGCGGCGGCGGCCAACGGGTACCTGCCGGGGAGGGCGGGACTCCACAAACTCGACACCGTCCTGCCGCCCGCGCGGGGGACGCCTGGTCCAGAGGTTGCGACGCTAGTGCAGGGACGTTTCAAGAGGGATGGCGGCGCTGCGGGCGACCCGGAGCAGCGCGGTGGGGCCGACACCGGCCCCGCCCGCCGGGAGGACACCGCAGACGTCGGAACCGCGGGCGCGGAGAGCGGCGCCACGCCGGAGAGCGGTGTGCGCTCGGGCCCCAAACACGGCTCCCGAATAGCCATGCGGAACTGGCGCATCAGCACGCGCCTGGTGTCGCTGCTCGCGCTACCGGTGGTCGCCGCGACCACCCTGGGTGCCCTGCGCATCCAGGGCTCGCTGGAGAACGTGAAGCAGCTGGACGCGATGACGTCCCTGACCGACCTGACGGAGCAGGCGACCAAGCTCGCCGCCGCGCTCCAGAACGAACGGGACGTCTCGGCAGGTCCGCTGTCCAGCACTCCCCGCGACGAGAACGACGACGACATCGTCGCCGCCCAGGAGAACACCAAGCTGGCCCGCCAGGCCTTCGTCGCCGCGGAGGAGGGTGTCGACCCCGATCTCACGGGTGTCCAAGCCTCGCTCTCACAGATCCACCGTCAGCTCGGCTCTCTGCAGGGCATCCGCGAGCGCGCCTACGAGCAGAGCGGGTTCATCGCCTCGACGGTCAGTGATTACGACGGCCTGATCCAGTCGCTGATCGACCTCTCCCAGGAGATGGCCGAGGCGACCGGTAGCACCGACATGATCGCCAGTACCCGTGCGCTGGCGGCGTTCTCCGCCGCCAAGGAGTACGAGTCGATCCAGCGCGCCACGGTCAGTGCCGCGCTCGCCGACGGCAAGAAGCTGAGCCCCAACGACTGGCGCTTCGTGAAGGACGCAGTTACTTCGGAGCGCACCGCCCTCGAGCAGTTCCGCCAGATCTACGGCCGGCAGAAGTCCGGGCCCCTCCTCACCGGCCTCGAGCAGGGCAACCAGGCGATCCAATCGCACGACACCGACGCCGACCGTATCGCGTCGGCCGAAGAAGGCATCCAGAGCTTCGAGGGTTCCTACCTCGACTGGGACGACGCCGCGAAGACCAAGCTCGACACGATGAAGGCCATCGAGCAGCACCTCCTCGAGGAGATGCAGCAGAAGGCCCTGACACTGCGCAACGAGGCCCAGCAAGAGGCGATCATCAGCGGTGCGCTGATCCTCCTCGTGCTCGGCATCTCGGTCGTCGGCGCCTTCGTCGTCGCCCGCTCCATGGTCCGCTCGCTGCGCCGCCTGCAGGACACCGCTCAGGAAGTCGCCCAGAAGCGGCTGCCCGAGCTGGTCAAGCAGCTCTCCGAGTCCGACCCGCAGGACGTGGACACCTCGGTCGAGTCGATCGGCATCCACACCCGCGACGAGATCGGCCAGGTGGCCCGCGCGTTCGACGAGGTCCACCGCGAGGCGGTCCGTCTCGCCGCCGAGCAGGCGCTGCTGCGAGGGAACGTCAACGCGATGTTCACCAACCTCTCGCGCCGCAGCCAGGGCCTGATCCAGCGTCAGCTGAGCCTGATCTCCGAACTGGAGTCCCGCGAGGCCGACCCGGACCAGCTGTCCAGCCTCTTCAAGCTCGACCACCTCGCGACCCGTATGCGCCGGAACGGCGAAAACCTCCTCGTCCTCGCGGGCGAGGAGCCCGGCCGCCGGTGGACCCGCCCGGTCCCGCTGGTCGACGTCCTGCGCGCCGCGGCCTCCGAGGTGGAGCAGTACGAGCGCATCGAGCTCACGTCGGTGCCGGGCGTGGAAGTCACCGGCCGCGTCGTCAACGACCTCGTCCACCTGCTCGCAGAGCTGCTGGAGAACGCGACCTCGTTCTCCTCGCCGCAGACCAAGGTCCGGGTCACCGGTCACGCGCTGCCCGACGGGCGCGTGCTGATCGAGATCCACGACACCGGCATCGGCCTCTCCCCGGAGGACCTCGCCGACATCAACGAGCGGCTCGCCAACCCGCCGACGGTGGACGTCTCCGTCTCCCGCCGCATGGGTCTGTTCGTGGTCGGCCGCCTGTCCCTGCGACACGGCATCCGCATCCAGCTGCGTCCGTCCGACTCGGGCGGCACCACGGCGCTCGTCATGCTCCCGGTCGACGTCACCCAGGGCGGCGCCAAGCCGCAGCCCGGTGCCGCCGGCAACCGCGGCCAGCAGCCGGGCGGTCCCGGTCCGGGCGCGGCGGTGGGCGCCGGTGCGCAGGCCGCCGGTGTCGGCCGCGCGCCGCAGCGCGGCCAGGTGCCCGGTTCCGCTCAGCGGCCGGCGCTCAACTCGGGCCCCGGCGGCCCGGGTCAGGCCCCGCAGGGCGGGCGCCCCGGAGCTCCCGCGGCACCGCAGCGTTCCAACCCGAGCTGGGCGAACGAGCAGCAGGGCCAGGGCGGCCAGGGCCGCCCGCAGCGGCAGTCCACTCCGCCGCAGCCCACGCAACAGCCGCACGCTCCGCAGTTCCCGGCCGCACCGCAGCCGGTCGGCGCCGCTCCCGGCGGCCCGGCGGCGGACATGCCGCGCGGCCACGAGGACCTGGAGAGCACGGCGCAGTTCGAGCGCCCGGACTTCAACACGATCCCGCACACGGCTCCGCAGCGCGGCACCATGAGTTCCGCCTTCGGCCGGCAGCAGCCCCAGCAACCCGCGCAGTACCAGCAGGACCAGAACCAGCAGCAGTACCAGCAGGAGCAGCCGCAGCAGTACGGGCAGGAAGCCCAGCAGCCGCAGTACCAGCAGGACCTGTACCAGCAGGAGCAGTACCAGCAGCCGCAGTACCAGCAGGACCAGAACCAGCAGCCGCAGCAGCCGCCGCAGACGGGCACCTTCACCCGCAGCGACGTCTTCCAGCGTCCGCAGGCCCAGATGCCGCAGGCCCCGATGCCCCAGGCCCCGATGCCGCAGGCGCCCATGCCTCCGGCCCCGCAGGCCCAGCGTCAGCGCGGTCCGGCCGCCGGTCAGCAGCAGCGGCCCGCCGAGCAGCGGCACCCGCTGCCGGCCGCGTCCGAGCCGATGGCCCTGCCGCCGGCCCCGGTCCGTGCGGACGAGTCCAGCCCGATCTTCGACTCCCTCGAGTCGGACTGGTTCCGCACCGGCCGTGCCGAGCGCATGCAGCAAGTGCACGTCGAGCAGGGCCCGGTGGCCCCGCAGCAGAACGGCAGCGGTCCGCTCTCCGGCGGTGCCCCGACCCGTCCGCCGCAGCGCCCGCAGCAGCCGCCGCGGCAGCAGCACCCGCAGCAGCCGCAGCAACCGCCGCAGCGGGTCCGCGCCGAGCAGCCCCAGACCCAGCAGGTCCCGCCGCCGCCCCGTCGTGAGCCCGCCGCCTGGCGCAGCTCGCCCAACGACGAGGTCTGGCAGCGGGCCGGCCAGGTCCGTGAGCCCTCCGCCGGTGGGGTCACCCCCTCCGGCCTCCCCCGCCGGGTGCCGCGCGCGAACCTCGTGCCCGGTTCCGGTACGACCCAGCAAGCCCCCCAGGGTGGTCCGCAGGTTTCCCGGGCCCCCGACGACGTGCGCGGACGCCTGACCAACCTCCGGCGCGGTATTCAGCAAGGCCGCCAGGCCGGTACGGGCACGACCGACGGCCGCGGCTTTGGCACCACTCACCAGCAGGAGCGTTAGTTGAGCCAGATGAGCCAGGCGGCACAGAATCTGAACTGGTTGATCACCAACTTCGTGGACAACACCCCCGGGGTGTCCCACACGGTGGTGGTCTCCGCCGACGGCCTGCTGCTGGCGATGTCCGAGGGTTTCCCCCGGGACCGCGCCGATCAGCTGGCGGCCGTGGCCTCCGGTCTGACCTCGCTGACCGCGGGTGCGTCCCGCATCTTCGAGGGCGGCAACGTCAATCAGACGGTGGTGGAGATGGAGCGCGGCTTCCTCCTCCTGATGACGATCTCCGACGGATCCTCGCTGTGCGTTCTCGCGCACCCCGAGTGCGACATCGGCCTCGTCGGCTACGAGATGGCGCTGCTCGTCGACCGGGCGGGCGCCGTCCTCACCCCCGATCTGCGCGCTGAACTCCAAGGCAGTCTGATGGGCTGAGCTCGTGCGAGCCCGGCCGACAACCGCCCCATGACAAGAGAACCGCGTCCGCTCTTATCCGGAGGACCTTCATGACACCGCCGCCTGCCTCGCCCGGCCCGTACGGCGCGCCCCACCATGCGCCGTACGGGGGCGAAGGCGACCAGCCGCTGGTGCGGCCGTACGCCATGACCGGTGGTCGCACCCGGCCGCGCTACCAGCTCGCCATCGAGGCGCTGGTGAGCACCACTGCCGAGCCGGGTGCCTACCAGGGGATGCTCCCCGAACACCAGCGCATCTGCCACCTGTGCCTGGAGATCAAGTCGGTCGCCGAGATCTCCGCACTGCTGGCGATTCCGCTGGGGGTGGCCCGGATCCTGGTGGCCGACCTGGCTGAGGCCGGGATGGTCGCCATCCACCAGCCGAGCAGCGGCGAGGCCGGCGGACAGCCTGATGTGACACTGCTCGAAAGGGTGCTCAGTGGACTTCGCAAGCTCTAGGCCGGGGCAGCAGGCGGCGTACGGTGCGCCGCCCGCGGCCCGTGCCACCACCTCGGCGAAGATCGTGGTGGCCGGTGGCTTCGGCGTGGGCAAGACCACGTTTGTCGGAGCGGTCTCGGAGATCAACCCGCTCCGCACGGAGGCCGTGATGACCTCCGCGTCCGCGGGTGTCGACGACCTGACCCACGTGGCCGACAAGACGACCACGACCGTGGCGATGGACTTCGGCCGTATCACGCTCGACGACGACCTGATCCTGTACCTGTTCGGTACGCCGGGTCAGGACCGCTTCTGGTTCATGTGGGACGACCTCGTGCGCGGCGCCATCGGCGCGGTCGTGCTGGTCGACACCCGCCGGCTGGCGGACTGCTTCCCGGCCGTGGACTACTTCGAGAACAGCGGTCTGCCCTTCGTCATCGCGCTCAACGGGTTCGACGGCCACCAGCCGTACACGCCCGACGAGGTGCGCGAGGCACTTCAGATCGGCCCCGAGGCGCCGATCATCACCACCGACGCGCGGCATCGCGCGGAGGCGAAGAGCGCGTTGATCACGCTCGTGGAACACGCATTGCTCGCTCGCCTCAAGTAAGCACTCCAGCTTGCCACTTCGGGTACGGACCGGCTGTGTCTTTTGACATGGCCGGTCCTTCTGTTCATAACGTTTCGACCGCGAATCGGAACATCTCGAACACCGCCCGCGCCCGACCGGCTTCACTGCGCATACATCACCCTGCTGAAATGCCACCGCTTTTTGCTTATGCCCCTTTTAACAAGCGCGTGATCATGGGTTCGGCATCGCCGCCGGAGGTTTGTGGAGCACCCCCATGACGTGCTGGAATTCAT
Organism: Streptomyces sp. NPDC046977; assembly: GCF_040644455.1. Classification (NCBI taxonomy): domain Bacteria; kingdom Bacillati; phylum Actinomycetota; class Actinomycetes; order Kitasatosporales; family Streptomycetaceae; genus Streptomyces; species Streptomyces sp. NPDC046977. The sequence goes on along the minus strand of NZ_JBEYWO010000022.1, from coordinate 33,072 downwards.
CGAAACCCGAGAGTAGGAACGACGCCGCCGGCGTCGTCGCCGAGAGGTTGTTGGTCGAGTGAGGAACACGAGGCGCGCAGAGCCGGGTCCCGCGGACCACCCGCGTGGCAATTTCACCCCGCCCGCGCGACACGGCACGGTGCAGACCGAGACCGCTCCCGAGATCACGGAGCCGGTCGCCGCGTCGGGCAGCCGCTTTGCCATGCGCAACTGGCGGGTGGCCACCCGCCTGAACGTCATCCTCCTCATCCCGGTGCTCGTCGCCCTGGTCTTCGGCGGCTTCCGGGTGCAGACGGCCGTGCAGACCTGGCAGGACGCCGACGACGCGGTGCGGACCGCACGCGCCGTCCGGGCCGCGGTGGACTACGCCAATGCCGTGTTGAACGAGCGCGACGTCAGCGTGGTTCCCCTGCTCCAGGGCGACAAGGAGAACAAGACCGTGGTGGCGGCGCGTGCCGCCACCGACGCGGCCGCCGCCGCCTTCGACGCCACGGTGCGCGAGCTGCCCGCGGACGAACGCCTCGAACGCCGTGTCGCCAATATCCGCCTGGGCGAGAAGGTCCTGCCGAAGCTGCGCGAGACCGCGTTCACGCGGCAGCTGCCCGGTGTGCAGACCGAGGAGAAGTACGTCGAGATCCAGCACCCGCTGATGGAGCTGGCGAACGAACTCGGTTTTGGAACCAGCAGCGTCGCCTCCTACGGACGCACGCTGTACGCGATCGAGCTCGCCAAGGCCGCCGAGTCGCTGACCCGTTCCATCGGCACCCACCTGCTGGTCGAGGACCGCACCAAGCTGGCCCCCGAGGAGCGCCAGACCCAGCTCACCTCCTTCGCCTCGTACGCCTACCTCCAGCAGGTCGCCGAGGCGGAGTACCAGGGCGGCGGCACGGCGGCCGACTACCAGCGGCTCCAGGACGAGCAGGCCGCTGCCCGCAAGAAGGGCGCGGAGCAGGCCACGCAGGCCGCGCAGGCGGCCAAGGACGCCGGCCGGACCTTCGTCGCCCCGCCCGAGATCAAGCAGATGATCGGGCTGATCGCCTCCGGCCAGGACCCCAAGAGCCTCGCGGCCCAGGGCATCACGCCGCAGAGCTGGTTCGGCGCCACCACGCTGGGCTTCGAGGCGTACCAGAACGTCGAGAAGCACCTGGCCGACCAGGCGCTGCAGGATTCCAGCGACATCGCCGACAGCGCCCGTATCGAGGCCATCGTCAACTCCGCCATCGTGCTGGTCGCCCTGATCATCGCCTTCATCGTGGCGGCGATGATGGCCCGCTCGATGAGCAACAGCATGCGGCGGCTGCGCACCTCCGCCTTCGAGGTCGCCGAGCAGCGGCTGCCGGCCCTGGTCGACCAGCTGTCCAGGACCGACCCCGGCAAGATCGACACCCGGGTCGAGCCCATCCCGATCAACTCCAACGACGAGATCGGCGAGGTCGCCCGCGCCTTCGACCAGATCCACCGCGAGGCCGTGCGGCTCGCCGCCGAGCAGGCGCTGCTCCGCGGCAACGTCAACGCGATCTTCACCAACCTCTCCCGCCGCAACCAGGGCCTCATCCAGCGCCAGCTGACGCTGATCACGGACCTGGAGAACAACGAGGGCGACCCGGACCAGCTGGAGAGCCTGTTCAAGCTGGACCACCTCGCGACCCGCATGCGCCGCAACGGCGAGAACCTCCTGGTCCTCGCCGGCGAGGAGCCGGGCCGCCGGTGGAACCAGCCGGTCCCGCTGGTCGACGTGCTGCGCGCCGCGGCCTCCGAGGTGGAGGCGTACGCGCGTATCGAGCTGGTCGGCATTCCGGAGACGGACATCCACGGCACCGCCGTGACCGACCTCGTGCACCTGCTGGCCGAGCTGCTGGAGAACGCCACGACGTTCTCGTCGCCGCAGACCAGGGTCCGCGTCACCGCGACCCGGCTGCCCGACGGCCGTGTGATGGTCGAGATCCACGACAAGGGCATCGGCCTCACGGCCGAGGACTTCGCGGACATCAACCACAAGCTGGCCGACCCGCCCACGGTCGACGCCTCGATCTCCAAGCGCATGGGCCTGTTCGTGGTCGGCCGCCTCGCCGACCGGCACGGCATCCGCGTGCAGCTGCGCCCCTCGGGCGAGCAGGCGGGCACCACGTCGCTGGTCATGCTCCCCGAGCCCATCACCCACGGTGGCGGCGGCGAGGAGATACCGCTGGAGGACGACTTCACGGTGTCCCGGATGATGCCGGAGACCGAGACCGAGTCCTTCGCCGCGTACGGGCCGACCGCCGCCGAGCTCGGCTTCGACGACTCCCGCTACGAGCGCGCGGAGGCGCCGGGCGACGCCCGCGCGCTGGACCCGGTCGGCCGCTCCCTGAAGCGCGGCGAGCGCCGCGCCCAGCTGGAGGCCGCGGCCAACGACCGCGGCGAGCGCCCGCTGTTCCGCGACGAGGCCGCCGGGCAGCAGGAGGCCTTCGACGGCTTCGAGACCCCGGCCGCCGCGGAATCCTTCCCGCAGGAATCCTTCTCCCAGGACGCCTTCGCGCAGGAGGCCTTCGCGCAGCCCGGGTTCGACGCACAGGGATTCCCGGCGCAGCCCCTCCCGGAGCAGCAGGGCTTCGCCGAGCAGCACGGCTACGACACGCAGGCCGCGCCCTTCCAGGAGCCCTCGTACACCGACGGCGGCTTCCCGGCCCCGGCACCCGAGTACGACGCCGCCCAGGCCGGCTACGGCCAGGACGGCTGGCAGCAGCAGAACGGCTACGCGCAGGACGGCTGGAGCGCCCAGCAGCCCGCGCAGCAGCAGGAGATGTCCCAGGCCACGGCCTACCCCGAGGCGCCTGCGACCGATTCCGCCACTGCCGCCCCCTTCGAGGCCCCGGAGCGCGTAGGCTTCGACGGGCCGGGACCGTCCTCAGGCCCGCTGCACACGACCGTGACGGACGCGGGCCTGCCGCGCCGCGACCGCGGCCGGCAGCAGTCCGGACCGTCGGTGCCGGCCCAGTCGGAGCCCCAGCCGGCGAACGGCTTCCCCACGCAGCCGGCGCCCGCGACGCCGGCCGGGACGCCGGACCTGTCGGCGGAGTCCCCCGACTGGCGTTCCACGAACGACGAGAACTGGCAGCGGGCCGAACAGGCCCGCAAGCCCAAGGCCGGCGGGGTCACCCCCTCCGGCCTGCCCCGGCGGGTCCCCAAGGCCAACCTGGTCCCGGGCACCGCACAGCAGACTCCGCAGGGCGGCCCCATGGTCTCCCGAGCACCCGAGGACGTCCGCGGCCGACTGAGCAATCTGCGGCGCGGTGTCCAGCAGGGGCGTACTGCGGGAACTGACACGAACGGCCAGGGCTTCGGCCCCAAGCACCAGGAGCGTTAGTTGAGTCCGATGAGCCAGGCGGCACAGAACCTGAACTGGTTGATCACCAGTTTCGTGGACCAGACCCCAGGGGTCTCCCATACGGTTGTGGTCTCTGCCGACGGCCTGCTGCTGGCGATGTCCGAAGGGTTCCCGCGGGACCGCGCGGACCAGCTGGCCGCGGTGGCCTCGGGGCTGACCTCGCTGACCGCGGGGGCCTCGCGGATCTTCGAGGGCGGCCATGTGAACCAGACCGTCGTGGAGATGGAGCGCGGCTTCCTCTTCATCATGTCCGTCTCCGACGGATCCTCGCTGGCCGTGCTCGCGCACCCCGAGTGCGACATCGGCCTCGTGGGCTACGAGATGGCCCTGCTGGTGGACCGGGCGGGCAATGTGCTCACCCCCGATCTGCGCGCGGAACTGCAGGGCAGCCTGCTCAACTAACGGACAGGCATGCGAGCGCGTCCGGGGACCCGTAGGGTTCTCGGACGCGCTACCCAGCTGGAGGAGGAACCGTGGCAACGCCCCCAGGCGGAGATCAGTACGGCAATCACCAACAGCAGCCGCCCCTCAAGCGGTTCAACTTCCCCTCGGCGCCCACCCCGGAGCCACCCCCCGCCTTCGGCGGAGGGACCCAGGACCCGGGCGGCAGGCCGTCGCATCGGCAGCCGAGGATCCAGCCGTACGAACCCCCGCAGGCACCGTCACCGCGCACGGCCCCGGCCGGACGCACCTCCCCGTCCGGGCTGGTCCGCCCGTACGCGATGACCGGTGGCCGCACCCGGCCGCGCTACCAGCTCGCCCTCGAGGCACTGGTCAGCACGACCGCGGAGGCGTCACAACTGCGGGGGCAGTTGCCGGAGCACCAGCGGATCTGCATCCTCTGCCGGGAGATCAAGTCGGTCGCGGAGATCTCCGCGCTTCTCTCCATCCCCCTCGGCGTCGCCCGAATCCTCGTCGCCGACCTGGCGGAGGCCGGTCTCGTCGCCATTCACCAGCCCGGTGGCGACGATGCCTCGGGCGGACAGCCAGACGTGACACTGCTCGAAAGGGTGCTCAGTGGACTTCGCAAGCTCTAGCGGTCCAGCTCGCTCAACCACCTCGGCGAAGATCGTGGTGGCGGGCGGCTTCGGCGTGGGCAAGACCACGTTCGTCGGTGCCGTATCGGAGATCAACCCGCTGCGTACCGAAGCCGTGATGACCTCCGCCTCGGCGGGCATCGACGACCTGACCCACGCGCCGGACAAGACCACGACCACCGTGGCCATGGACTTCGGCCGTATCACGCTGGACGAGGACCTGATCCTGTACCTGTTCGGTACGCCGGGTCAGGACCGCTTCTGGTTCATGTGGGACGACCTGGTGCGCGGCGCCATCGGCGCGGTCGTCCTGGTGGACACCCGCCGGCTGGCCGACTGCTTCCCGGCCGTGGACTACTTCGAGAACAGCGGGCTGCCCTTCGTCATCGCCCTCAACGGCTTCGACGGACACCAGCCGTACAACCCGGAGGAGGTCCGGGAGGCGCTGCAGATCGGCCCCGAGGCCCCCATCATCACCACCGACGCCCGCCACCGCGGCGAGGCGAAGAGCGCGCTCATCACGCTGGTGGAGCACGCGCTGATGGCGCGGCTGCGGTAACGGCGGATCCGCACGACGCGAAAGGCCCCGCACGGCGAGTGCGGGGCCTTCGCGTTTGTGCCATGTTTGTCGTGCAACTGCCACGCCCCGCACGGCGTTTGATAGAAGTGGAACGCAAGAGGCGCTTCTGCGCGCCTGAGCCGACGGGGGTGGCCCATGGGTGTCGTGCTGCCGGACGAACTGGCGTGGCTCCTCGACCTGATCGGCATCATGTGGCCGAACGTCGACGAGGACGACTACCGCGAAATGGCGACGGCCCTGCGGGAGTTCGCCGACGACGTGGACCACGGCGGGGGCGGCCTGCACGAGGCGGTCGCGGGCCTGCTCGGGGCGACCGAGGGCCCCGCGGTGGACGCCTTCAACTCCCACTGGAACAAGGTCGGTTCCCACCTGGGCAATCTGGCGGATGCCGGACGGCTGGGCGCCACCGCGCTCGACGGGGTGGCCCTCGTCGTCGAGGGTGCCAAGATCGCCGCCGTGGTGCAGCTCGGCATCCTGGCCGCCGAGGTGATCGCCGCCCAGGCCGCCGCGCCCTTCACGCTCGGTCTGTCCGAACTCGGCGCCGCCGGGGCCACCCAGGCGACCCGGCTCATCGTCAAACGCCTGTTCAAGGAGGCCGCCCAGCAGGCCCTGGACCAGGTGATCGGGCTGGCGACCGGGCCGGTGTACGCGGCACTCGGCACCATGGCCGGCGACCTGGCCATCCAGCTCGGCGCCAACGCCCTCGGCATCCAGCACGGCGTCGACCTCGGCCGTGCGGCCGACGCCGGCAAGGGCGGCTTCGAGCAGGGCGTCGAGGACTCCCGGCACCAGCTCACCGGGGCCAAGGACGGCAGCTTCGTACTGGCCTCCGCCGGTGGCGGCTCCGGGGGCGGCGGCTCCGGCAGCGGGGGCAGCGACGGGGCCGGCAGCGGTCAGATCCGTCACGACGAGAGCGCGTACGCCGACTTCGACACCCAGGTCGACAGCCACGGCCAGGACATGCGGTCCCGCGGCAGCGAGCGGATCCGGCGCGCCCACGAACGCCACGCCCGGGTCAAGGGCAAGGGCGGGGAACTCACGCAGGCCGCCGAGCAGTTCATCGAGACCCTGGTCAACGGTGTCCGCACCGGCCTGGACAACGCCACCGGGCACATCACCGGCGACATGCGGCGCGGCGTCCGGCAGATGCACAAGAACCACAAGGACAACGACGACCGCACCGCGGCCGACCTGGAGGGCCTGCACAAGGTCCACTCCATGGAACAGCTGCGCAAGACCGGGGACAAGACGCCGGTCTACCTGGTCGACGACGCCGGGAGGATCCACCAGATCTCCCCCGACGGGAAGAAGATCCACGTCGACAGCCTCCCCTCGGACCGGAACACGGACGCGCCGCTCGACCGCGACGTCCCCGACCAGGAGGGGCCGCGCAAGCACTCCACCGCCGTCGTCTCAGGCGACGACGAACTGTCCCGGGCGACCCAGCTGGCCCGGCACATCCAGAACGACTACAAGGGCAAGAACTACGCGGCGTTCCGCTACAGCGACGGGCAGAACGACTTCATCCTCGTCGGCCGGAGCGGGGGTCCGCACTCCGAGCGCGTGCTCGGCGTCCCCCTCATCAACAGCGGCATGCAGCACCAAGTGGTGGACGGCTACAGCGAACGCGCGCCCTGCCGGACGCTGAACCGGTACTGCGGCGAGTGGCTGCACAAGTACTACCCGGACACGGACATGTCGCACAGCTTCGAGTACGGGGAGGACGCCACGTGGGAGACCACGGGCGACAAGAAGGCGGACAACGAGGCCCGCAACGCGGCGTTGCGCGCCTCCCAGGCGGACGGCAACAAGGAGATGAGACGGTACCTGAGCCTGCTCCACCGAGCCCGCTAGCATGAGCCCGCACGACCGCCCGCCCGGATCCGTCGAACAGGAATCACCGTGATCGCCCCCGTGACCCCCGCCCTCCTCGCCGAGGTCTTCGCCCCGGAGACGATCGTGCGCGTCCCCCTCGACCGGCAGGGGGACCTGCTCGTCCACCAGGACACGGCGCGCTTCCTGGCCGAGGTGGGCCTGCCCCGGGCCGAGGGGCTGCTCTTCGAGCTCCGCGAGGACCTGGCGGACGGACTGACGCCGCTGTCGGCGCACCGCGACGTCGAACGGCTGGTGGACTTCGAGGGCTTCACCCCCGACCTGCGCGGCTGGCCGCACCTGGGCCGGGCGTTCTCCAGCGACGTGGTGCTCGACGGGAGGACCGGGGCGGTCCACGCGGTCAACCTCGACACCCGCCGGATCGAGAAGGTCCACACCGACCTCTCCGGCATGGCCTACGGCATGTACCTCCTGGAGCGCCGCCGGCCGGACTACGACCCCCCGGAGGAGTTCCCGGAGATCGACGACCTGATCGCCGTCGCCGAGGAGATCAGGGAAGCCCTCTCGCAGGTCGACCCGGTTCCGTACGCCGACGGCGACGGGGTCTGGGAGACCGTCCACGACGAGGTCTCCGGAGGGATGTGGTGACGCTCGCCGAACGGCTCCGCGAACGGTTCGGCGAGGCCGGGCTGCGCCGGGTGGACGAGCACGTCCTGCCGCTCCAGGTGGGGCCCTACTTCCGGACGGACCCCGCGGACCCGGTCGCCCTCGGCGCGTACGCCGCGTCCGTCGAACGCCCGCTGCGACAGCCGGAGTTCGAGGCCTGGAGCAGGCTCGGGGACGACCGGGGGTACGAGATCTGCGCCGGCGCCGGGGGGACCGTGCACGCGGTGCTGCTCGGCTGGACCGAACCGTCGCGGTTCGTCTCCTCCTCACCGGAGTCCTTCGCGGCAGGACTTCTCGAACTCGACCTCGCGCTGGGCGCGATCGCCGCGGCGGACGAACCGGCCGCGGCGTCCGAGGTCTTCCGGCGGCTGGAGGAGCGGCTGCGCGCGGCGGACGCCGAGGCGTTCGCGGACCGCGAGAACTGGTGGCCGCTGGTGCTGGACGACATCCGGGACACCGCGAGCGCGCAGTGGTTCGCCGCGATGGAGGTGGCGGACGCGACCGGGGAGAAGAAGATCTTCACCCAGGCGAGCGCCGTGTGCCTGCACCCGGAGGAGCGGCTGTGGTCCTCGCTGCAGGCGGCGGGTGTCCAGCCGGAGCAGGTGACGCGCATCCACACCGACCTGGAGGCGTGCTTCATGCCGGGCCACTACTGCTCGATGTGGCTGGGCCGGGTCTTCCCCGGCGCGGGGCTGACCCATGAGTTCCCCTACGGCGAGACCGCCGCGTCACGGGCGGAGGGCCTGCGCCGGTTGCGCGAGAGCGCGGACGCATGACCGCGCCGGACGGGGCGGGCCCGCCACCGCTGGACGCCGGACTGGCCCCGGCCGGACAGGAGCTGACCGGCTGGGCGCGCGACCGGGCCGCCCCGCGGCTCTGCCTGCTCACCGGTGCCCGGGGGGCGGGCAAGAGCCGGCTGCTGGCCTGGTACGTCACCGGCACCGCCCCGGATCCGGCGCTGCGCGTCCACGCGCTCGTCCCCGCGGCCGGGCTCACGGCCGAGGTCTTCGCCTGGGAGCTGGGACGGCAGCTGGGGTACGGCGCGGTCGGCGCCCCGGACATCCTGCTGAGACTGGCCCGCGACACCCGGCCGGTGCTGCTGGCCGCCGCCGATCTGCACCGGGCGGCCGGAACGGCTCCCCAGGAGATCGTGCGCGGCCTGCTGGAACCACTGCTCGCGCTCCCCCATGTACGGCTGCTGGCGGAGGTGGCCGGCAGCGGTGCGCCCGCCTGGACGCTGCCGTGCCGCACGGTCGCCGTGACCGGCTCCGGGACCGCGCCCGAACCGGTCGACGCCGGCGCGGAGTCGGAGCGCATGCTCGCGGCCGTCCCCCTCGGCCCTGCGGGCACGCCCGACTGGGAGCGGGCCCCCGACGCCGTCCGGTCCCGCGTCCTGGAGCTCGCCCTGGCGGGTGGCACGGCCGCGCGCCTCACCGGCGACCCCGGCTTCCTCGTGCACGGTCCCGCCCCCTCGATCACCGCCGCCCTGGCCGACCCCCGCACACCGGCGCCCCGCGGGCTGCGGGCGGTGTGGCGGCGGGCGGCCCCCGCGTTGACCGCGCTCGGCCTCACCGGGCCCGAGCGCGCCGCCGTCCTCCACACGGCCGCACTGGCCGAGGACCCGAAACTGGCCGCGTACCTCGAACCCCTGGCCCGCCTGCACTCCTGGACCGCCCGGTGGGTCGCCGGCGGGCCGGCGACGGCCCTGGCACCCGGCGGGGGCGGGCTGCTCGTGGCCGACCCGGTGGGCCGGCTGGCCGTGCTGGACCCCGCGACCGGCGCGGTCCTCTCCCGCCTCCCGCTCGACGCCGCCCTGCGTCCGGCGGGCATCGCGCCGGCCGCGGGCGGCGGTCTGCTGCTCCTCGACGCGGACGAGACCCTGCACACGGCGGGCCCGATGTCCAACGCCCTGTCCCGGGTGGCCGACGTGCACAACACCGCGCGGACGCCGCCCACCGCGGTCGCCGCCCACGGCAGCCGCGTCGCCGTGGGGGACGCCGACGGCCGTGTGCACGTGTGGGACGCCACGGCCCACGACCGCGGCCCGGTCACCCGCAGGCTGCACCCGGCGCCCCTCACGGCGGTGGCCCTCGTCGACGCCGCCGGTCTCGCCCTGTGCCTGAGCGGTGGGGCGGACGGCACGCTGCGGCTGTGGGAGACGGGCGGCGACCCGATGCCAGAGCCCGTCGACCGCCGCGAGGCCGTCGTGACGTCGCTCGCGGCCGCCGACACCCCCTCGGGGCCCGTGGCCGCCGCCGCCTGGTCCGACGGCGAGGTGCACCTGTGGGACCTGCCGGCGGGCACCCGGCGTGCGGTGGTGCCCCCGTACCGTGCGGAAGCGCTCGCGCTCTCCGGCGACGGCACCCTGTTCGTGGCCGGCACCGCGGGCGTCGCCGCGCTCGGCACCTCCCCCACGGCGTCCTGAACCCGGAAACGACGGTGGCGCGGCACCCCGGGGGGTGCCGCGCCACCGTCGTGAACGGGACCGGAGGGTCAGCTGCGCCAGCTGTGCGGCGCGCTGAAGCCGGACTGCCGCTCCAGGCGGCGCCAGCCGGCCGTGGAGCGGGGGTTGACGAAGGCGGTCGCGTCCTGGCCCTGGGCCGCGGCGCGGGCGAGGAGGACGGCCGTCAGGGCGGCCAGTTCCTCGTCGCTGGCGTGGCCGCGCTCGACGCGAACGAGCGCCGCGGCGGAGCTGTCGGCAGGAGTGCTCACGGGGTCGGTCTCCCTTACTGGGGCGGGTTGCCGTGCTTGCGGGACGGCAGGTCGGCGTGCTTGGTACGCAGCATGGCGAGCGAGCGGATGAGGACCTCGCGGGTCTCGGCGGGGTCGATCACGTCGTCCACGAGGCCGCGCTCGGCCGCGTAGTACGGGTGCATCAGCTCGGACTTGTACTCCTTGACCATGCGGGCGCGCATGGCCTCGGGGTCGTCGGCGTCGGCGATCTGCCGCCGGAAGATGACGTTGGCGGCACCCTCGGCGCCCATCACGGCGATCTCGTTGGTGGGCCAGGCGTAGGTCAGGTCGGCACCGATCGACTGGCTGTCCATGACGATGTAGGCACCTCCGTACGCCTTGCGCAGGATCAGCGAGATGCGCGGCACGGTGGCGTTGCAGTACGCGTACAGCAGCTTGGCGCCGTGCCGGATGATGCCACCGTGCTCCTGGTCGACGCCCGGGAGGAAGCCGGGGACGTCCAGAAGAGTGATGAGCGGGATGTTGAAGGCGTCGCACATCTGCACGAACCGGGCCGACTTCTCGCTGGCCTCGATGTCGAGCACACCCGCCAGGGAGGCGGGCTGGTTGGCGATGATGCCGACCACCTGGCCGTCGAGGCGGGCCAGGGCGACGATGATGTTGGTCGCCCAGCGCTCGTGGATCTCCAGGTACTCGCCCTCGTCGACGATCTCCTCGATCACCTGGTGCATGTCGTAGGAGCGGTTGCCGTCGGCCGGGACGATGTCCAGCAGGACGTCGCCGCGCCGGTCGGCCGGGTCGCTGGTGGGGGCCGACGGCGGGTTCTCGCGGTTGTTCTGCGGCAGCATCGACAGCAGGTAGCGGACCTCCTCCAGGCAGGTCTGCTCGTCGTCGTACGCGAAGTGCGAGACACCGGAGATCTCGGAGTGGACGTCGGCGCCGCCGAGCCCGTTCTGCGTGATCTTCTCGCCGGTGACGGCCTGGACGACGTCCGGGCCGGTGATGAACATCTGCGAGGTCTCGCGGACCATGAAGACGAAGTCGGTGAGCGCCGGGGAGTACGCGGCGCCGCCGGCGCACGGGCCGAGCATCACCGAGATCTGCGGGATGACACCGGAGGCGCGGGTGTTGCGCTGGAAGATGCCGCCGTAGCCGGCGAGCGCGGAGACGCCCTCCTGGATACGGGCGCCGGCGCCGTCGTTCAGCGAGACCAGCGGGGCGCCGGCCGCGATGGCCATGTCCATGATCTTGTGGATCTTGGAGGCGTGGGCCTCGCCCAGCGCGCCGCCGAAGATCCGGAAGTCGTGTGCGTACACGAAGACGGTGCGGCCGTGGACGGTGCCCCAGCCGGTGATGACGCCGTCGGTGTACGGCTTCTTCGCCTCCAGGCCGAAACCGGAGGCACGGTGCCGGCGCAGCGGCTCGACCTCGCTGAAGGTCCCCTCGTCGAGCAGCAGGTCGATCCGCTCGCGGGCGGTCAGCTTGCCCTTGGCCTTCTGGGCCTGGGTGGCCTTCTCGCTGGGGCCGAGCCGGACCTGCTCGCGGATCGCGTGCAGTTCCGCGACGCGCCCGCGCGCGTCGTTCGCCGGCTGGGCGGCTTCGCCGCCGTCCTCGGCCTCGGCAGGCTGGGTCGGCACCTCGTCCAAAACGCTCATGACATCGACCATACGAGCGCAGGGCCCTCGGAAACGGCGTCCACTTCGTACAGTGTCCGGACCCGCATCATGGAGCATCTGGACAGAACCAACACAAGAAATGCCCCGCACGGCACGTGCGAGGCCCTTTCTTTGTAGCGGTCGTCCACCCGGACTTCAGTGAACGGTCAGCGTCCGGTCACCGCCGCGGCCAGCGCGAGGACACGCCGGGCGTCATCCACATGGAGGTTCTCGATCATCCGCCCGTCGACCGTGACGACTCCCCGGCCCTCGGCCGCGGCGGCCTCGAACGCCTCGATGATGCGCCGGGCCTTGTGGGTTTCCTCCTCCGAGGGGGCGAAGACCCTGTTGCAGACCTCCACCTGCTTCGGGTGGATCAGCGTCTTGCCGTCGAAGCCGAACTGCCGGCCCTGGACGCACTCCGCCTCGAAGCCCGCCAGGTCCTGCACGTCGTTGTAGACGCCGTCCAGGATCGCCTTGCCCGCCTCGCGGGCGCCCAGCAGGGCCAGCGACAGCCCGGTCAGCAGGGGGGCCCGGCCGGGGACGTGCTCGGCGTGCAGTTCCTTCGCCAGGTCGTTGGTGCCCATCACCAGCACCGTGAGCCGCTCGGAGGCGGCCGCGACGGCACGGGCGTCCAGCATGGCGCGCGGGGTCTCGACCATCGCCCAGATCGCGGTGCGGTCGGGGGCGCCCGCGGCCTCCAGGGCCCGCTCGACGGCGTGCACGGTGGCCGCGGAGTCCACCTTGGGGACGACCACGGCGTCGGGGCCGGCCTCGGCGGCGGCCCGCAGGTCGTCCTCGTGCCACGGGGTGCCGGGCGCGTTCACCCGGATGGTCAGCTCCCGCGGCCCGTACTCCCCGGATGCGGCCGCGGCGGCGACCCGCTTGCGGGCCTCGGCCTTGGCGTCGGGGGCGACGGAGTCCTCCAGGTCGAGGATGAGCGCGTCGGTGGGGAGGCTCTTGGCCTTCTCCAGGGCGCGCTCGTTCGCGCCGGGCATGTACAGCACGGAGCGGCGGGGCCGCAGGGTCGCCTCGGTCATCGGCTCTGCTCCTTCCAGGCGGCCTCGTACGCCTCGGCCAGTTCGGGGTCCCGGGCGGCCAGCGCGTCCGCCAGGTCGACGACGACCTTGCACTGCTTCACCGTCGCGTCGTCCTGCATCTTGCCGTCGAGCATCACCGCGCCCGTGCCGTCGCCCATCGCGTCGATCACCCTGCGCGCCCAGGCCACGTCGGCCGGGGCCGGGGAGAAGACCCGCCTGGCGATGTCGATCTGCACCGGGTGCAGGCTCCACGCGCCGACGCAGCCCAGCAGGAAGGCGTTGCGGAACTGGTCCTCGCAGGCCGTGGTGTCCTTGATGTCGCCGAAGGGGCCGTAGTACGGCAGGATGCCGTGCGCGGCGCAGGCGTCGACCATGCGGGCGATGGTGTAGTGCCACAGGTCCTGCTGGTAGGTCAGCCGCGGCAGCTCGACATCGGGGTCCTTCGGGTCCTCCCGCACGAGGTACCCCGGGTGTCCCCCGCCGACGCGGGTGGTCTTCATACGGCGGCTGGCCGCGAGGTCGGCCGGGCCGAGCGAGATGCCCTGCATCCGCGGGCTGGCCCCGGCGATCTCCTCGACATTGGCCACGCCCGAGGCGGTCTCCAGGATCGCGTGCACGAGGATCGGGCGGCGCACCCCGGCCCGGGCCTCCAGCTGGGCGAGCAGCCGGTCGACGTAGTGGATGTCCTCGGCGCCCTCGACCTTGGGCACCATGACGACGTCGAGCCGGTCGCCGATCTCGGTGACGAGCGTGATCAGGTCGTCCAGGGCCCACGGCGAGTCGAGGCTGTTGACCCGCGTCCACAGCTGTGTGTCGCCGAAGTCGGTGCCCTTCGCGATCGCGACCAGGCCCGCCCGCGCGGCCTCCTTGCGGTCGGCGGCGACGGCGTCCTCCAGATTGCCCAGCAGGACGTCCACGGTGGGCGCGATGGAGGGGACCTTGGCCGCCATCTTCTCGTTGCCCGGATCGAAGAAGTGGATCATCCGCGAGGGCCGGAACGGTACCTCCCGTACGGGGGCCGGGGCCCCCACGGCCAGCGGTCGGAAGAAGTCCTTCGCGGAACGCATGCGGTCTCCCAGGGTTCGAGGGTGGGGAGCGTACGGCGTTCACCCTATGATCCGCCGGGGTTCGGCGTTACTGGTCAGTACGTGTGCTGTTGGTCACCGAGCGTCCACGGCCCCGGCGGCGACAGGGGCACGCAGCGGCGCGCCGGTGCGCCGTCCGGGTGACGGCGCACGGCCCCCGAGGGCGCCCCGGGCGTGGTCGAATGGGCTTTCCGCCGATCCGGGAGGGAACACCGCCGATGACCGCCGCGACCGTGCACAGCCTCACCCACTACCCCGTGAAGGGCTGCGCGGGCGTGCCCGTGAGCCGTGCCGAGGTGACCGCCACCGGACTGGCCCACGACCGGGTGTTCATGGTGGTGGACGCCGCCGACGGCACCTTCCGCAGCCAGCGCAAACTGCCGCGGATGGCCGTGGTCCGGGCCGAGGTGGCCGACGACGGCAAGCACCTGGCGCTGGCGGCGCCCGGCGCCGGGCAGTTGCGGGTGGAGGTGGCGCACGAGGGGGCGCTGCGCGAGGTGAGCATGTTCGACCGGCCGCTCGGCACGGCGGTCGACCAGGGCGAGGAGGCGGCCCGCTGGCTCTCCGACGCCCTGGGGCAGCCCTCGCGGCTGGTGCGGGTGCGGCCCGGCTTCGACCGGGACGGCTGGGGCGAGCACCCCGGAAAGGTCAACTTCGCGGACGCGCACGCCCTTTCGGTCGCGTCGCTGGCCTCGCTCGACGAGCTCAACCGGCGCATCCGGGAGCGCGGCGGTGCCCCGGTGCCCGTCGACCGCTTCCGCGCGAACATCGTGGTCGAGGGCTGGTCCGAGCCGCACACCGAGGACCGGGTGCGCCGCATGACCGCCGGCAGCGCGGTGCTGGGGTACTCCGTCCGCGCGGTCCGCTGCGCGGTCCCGATGGTCGACCAGGCCACGGGGCGCAGCGCCGGGCCCGAGCCGGTGCGCACCCTGGCGGACTACCGGCGGGAGCCGGAGTACGGGAACAGGGTGAGCTTCGCGATGAAGGCGGCCGTGCTGCGGCCGGGAGTCGTCGCGGTCGGCGACCGCATCGAGGTCCAGGCGTGGGAGTGAGCGCCGGCGTCGCGGCCTCGGGCGCGCACGGGCCCGGCGGCGCGGCGCTCGCGCCACCGGGCCGGGTCAACGGCGCTTCTTCGAAAGGCTGTTGAGGTCAGCAGCCGCCGCAGTTGTAGTAGAGGACGTCCCAGTGGTTGCCCTCGTCGGCGTAGATGTTGCCGGAGCCCGACTGGTACTGGGGCGCGCCGTCGCCGCGCAGGCCGATGTAGGCGAACGAGCCGTGGATGTAGTTGGTGACGCAGCTGTTCTTGCCGTAGTCGAGCTTGTAGCCGTTCCAGTGCGAGTACGTACCGCTCGCGTGCCCGGTCTCGGTGCCACCGGTGATGTTCAGGGCGCAGCCGCTCGCGTGCTTGAGCGTCACGGCACCTTGCGCGGTGGCCTGGTTCAGCTGGTCGAACGACGTACAGGTGGCGTTGTTGCGGTTGGAGCAGCCGCCGGACGACGACCAGGTGATCCCGGCGGACCGGAACATGGCCGTGGCCTGGGCGTGCGTCAGTTTCGTGACGGCGTACGCGTCGTGCGGGGCGGCGAGCCCGGCGCCGGGCGCGAAGAGCACGCCGAGCGCGAGGACGAGCGCGCTCACGGCGGAGCGGAACTTCATGGGGGAACCCTCCTGCTGATGACCGTGCATCCTGTGGGGCGGCTGTGCAGGTGGAGCAGGAGGAGTGTTCCCGCGTTCTACGCGCGTATGCGCGGGAGTTGGACCCGGACGGTCTCACGCGGAAGGCCCCGCTGAGCGTGCGGCGGGGCCTTCGCGGGCCGACCGGCCGGGCATCCGCCCGTTACGGGAGGTCGCAGATCTGCGTCCAACCGTTGTTGTATCCGTTGCGGTAGCCCGTCCGGTAGTCCTGTCCGGGCTCCCTCGGGTTGAAGTTGAACCCGAACGCGTTGCAGGATCCGGGGGCACCCTGCTGGGCGTCCGAGAGCCCGTCCCGGTTGCCCTGCTGGAAGCCGCGCTGAGTGGCGGTCAGCGAGGGGACGACCTTGCCGTGCGAGGCGGTCGCCGCCGCGTCCACGTGCGTGGGTGCGGCCGAGGCCTGCGACATCATGGCGGGCGAGAACGCGAGAGCCGTGGCTGCGGCGAGCGGGCTGGCCAGAAGTGCGATGGTTCGCTTCACGCGCATTTCGTGTCTTCTTCCTTCGAGACCGTGAACGCACGGACGGTGCCTCGACCTGACCGGGGCGCACGAGTCGTGCCGTGATGAGTCAGGGAGCAAGAACTGCACTGCGATGCGCTGGGCACCGTCCAGCCGGCGGATTCCGGCTTCCGCCACCGTACGGCTGCGGTTTGTACTCTCCGCAACGGCGGCGTCCGTATTTCGACCGTAGCCACCCCTGGGGAAATTGTCCACCTTTGGGCTAACGCACCTGATTGATTCGTCAACCGCTCCAACATCCGCTGCCGGAAAGGTGGATGCCTGTGGCAATCAATACGCGGTACGCCTCTCCGCAGGCATTTCTGACGGCCCATGGGAAATGCGCGGAAAATGCGGACGCGGGCCCGGCCCGCGTCCGCATTGCTCCTTTCCCGGCACCGCGCCCCGCGCTCAGTCCCGGCGCGGCTCGACCCCCGCGCGCAGCAGCCCGTACGCGTAGGCGTCGTCCAGCGCCTGCCAGGAGGCGGCGATGACGTTCTCGCCGACACCGACCGTGGACCATTCGGACGTGCCGTCCGAGGTGGAGATGAGCACCCGGGTCGTGGACTCGGTGCCGTGCTTGCCCTCCAGGATGCGGACCCGGTAGTCGACCAGCTCCAGCTTCGCCAATTGCGGGTACGTACGCTCCAGCGCGACACGCAGCGCCCGGTCCAGGGCGTTGACGGGGCCGTTGCCCTCGGCGGTGCCCACCATGCGCTGGCCGTCGGCCCAGACCTTGACGGTCGCCTCATTCGCGTGGATGCCGTCGGGGCGGTCCTCCACGATCGCGCGCCAGGACTCGACGCGGAAGTAGCGGATGGGCCGGCCCTCGATCTCCTCGCGCAGCAGGAGTTCGAAGGAGGCGTCGGCCGCCTCGTAGGTGTAGCCCGCGAGTTCGCGTTCCTTGACCCGTTCGACGACCCGGCCGATCAGCTCGCGGTCCCCTCCGAGGTCGACGCCGAGCTCCTTGCCCTTGAGCTCGACGGAGGCCCGGCCCGCCATGTCGGACACCAGCATGCGCATGGTGTTGCCGACGAGTTCGGGGTCGATGTGCTGGTACAGGTCGGGGTCGACCTTGATGGCGGAGGCGTGCAGACCCGCCTTGTGGGCGAATGCGGAGACTCCCACGTACGGCTGGTGCGTGGAGGGCGTGAGATTGACGACCTCGGCGATCGCGTGCGAGATCCGGGTCATGTCGGCGAGCGCGCCCTCGGGCAGCACGGTGCGGCCGTACTTGAGCTCCAGCGCCGCGACGACGGGGAAGAGGTTGGCGTTGCCGACCCGCTCGCCGTAGCCGTTGGCGGTGCACTGCACGTGCGTGGCGCCCGCGTCGACCGCGGCGAGGCTGTTGGCGACCGCGCACCCGGTGTCGTCCTGGGCGTGGATGCCCAGGCGGGCGCCGGTGTCGGCCAGGACGGTGCGGACGACGGCGGTCACCTGCGCGGGCAGCATCCCGCCGTTGGTGTCGCACAGCACGACGACATCGGCGCCGGCCTCGTGCGCGGCGCGGACGACGGCCTTGGCGTAGACCGGGTTGGCCTGGTAGCCGTCGAAGAAGTGCTCGCAGTCGACGAAGACCCTGCGGCCCTCGGCGCGCAGGTGGGAGACGGTGTCCCGGACCATCTCCAGGTTCTCCTCCAGCGTGGTGCGCAGTGCCAGCTCGACATGGCGGTCGTGCGACTTCGCGACCAGCGTGATGACCGGGGCCCCGGACTCCAGCAGCGCCTTGACCTGCGGGTCCTCGGCGGCGCTGCCTCCGGGGCGGCGGGTGGCGCCGAAGGCGACCAGTTGCGCGTGGCGCAGGTCGAGCTCGCCGGCGGCCCGGGCGAAGAACTCGGTGTCGCGCGGGTTGGCGCCGGGCCAGCCGCCCTCGATGAATCCCACCCCGAAGTCGTCCAGGTGCCGGGCGATCGTCAGCTTGTCGGCGACGGTGAGGTTGATGCCCTCGCGCTGCGCGCCGTCGCGCAGCGTGGTGTCGAAGACGTGGAAGCTGTCGTCCAGTACGGCCGTCATGGTCTGATCCAACTCCTGTCGGGTGAGTGGTTCCGGAAAACCGGGATCCACTTGCCCCCATTTTCCCTCGCGCTGGTCCGCGCCCGGCACGGGTGGGCCGGGAAACGAAAAAACCTCTCGCGGGTGCGAGAGGTCTGCGCGCGGGTCTGGGACACGGTGATCGCTTCCGCCGAGGTCTGCGGTGAGCGGTCACTGAGGACCGGCGCGCCTGCTGCCAATAATCATGACGAACGAGGGCACGTTCGCAGTCTGCCACACGCCCGCCGACGGGTGGGACACGGTCTCACTATGCGGGCGACAGGGCCTCGTCCAGGAACTCCTTGACGTGCCCGAGCGCCTGTTCGCGGTCCATGCCCGGGAGCCCGATCACCAGCGGCACCCCGAAACCGTCCAGCAGCGCCCGCAGCCGCACCGTCGTCCGCTCGGGATCCACCGGCCGGAAGTCGCCGCGGGAGATGCCCTCGGCGAGCAGCGCGACCAGGTCCCGGTGCCAGACCAGTTCCAGTTCGAGCTGGCGGCGCAGGACGTCCTCGGCGGCCGTGGTCCGGTTCCAGACCTCCGACCACAGGGTCCAGCGCGGATCGCGGCGGCCGCCCGGCAGATAGAGGCCGATCACCGCGTCCAGCCGCTCACGGGTGGACGCGGTGCGGCCGAGGACGCGCCGGCGTTCCGCCGCGAGCTGCTCCTCGCTCCACTCCAGGGTCTGCAGCAGCAACTCGTCCTTGCTGCCGAAGTAGTAGAGGATGTGGCCGCTGCTCATGCCCACCTGGCGGCCGAGGCCCGCCATCGTCAGCTCGGCCAGCCCGCGTTCGGCGATCGTCGCCATGGCGGCGGCCATCACCTCCTCGCGCGGCTGCTTGAGCCGCCTCCGGGGGCGGGCGGATCCGGTCACCTTGTGTCCTTCGGGGGCGGTCGTGTCACACCTGCGGCTGCTGCTGGGTGATGCAATGGATGCCACCACCGTGCGCGAAGATCGTACGGGCGTCGACGAGCACGACCTCACGGTCCGGGAAGAGCCGCTCGAAGATCGCCTTGTTGACCTCGTCGGCGGGGTCGTCGAAGGCGCACAGGATCACCGCGCCGTTGCAGAGGTAGTGGTTGACGTAACTGTGGTCCACCGGCTCGCCGTCGCTCTCCCGCACCCGCGGCGCGGGCAGCTCCACGACCTCCAGCCGCCGTCCCCGGGCGTCGGTGGCGGCCCGCAGCAGGGCGGCGGCCTCCCGCGAGACGGCGTGGTCGGGGTGGGACGGGTCGCGCTGGTCGTGCACGACGACGACGCCGGGGCGGACGAAGGCCGCGACGATGTCCACGTGCCCGCGGGTGCCGAAGCGCCCGTAGTCGGCGGTGAGGCCGCGCGGCAGCCAGATCGCCTCGCGAGTGCCGAGGAAGGCGTGGATCTCGGCCTCGGCCCGCTCCCGGCTCCAGCCGGGGTTGCGGCCCGGGTCGAGCTGCACGGTCCCGGTGAGCAGCACGGTGCCCTCGCCGTCCACGTGGATCCCGCCGCCCTCGTTGACGAAGGAGGTCGCGTAGCGGCGGGCGCCGGCCTTCTCCGCGACCAGGGCGCCGATCCGGGCGTCGTGCTCCCAGGACGCCCATTCCTGGGCGCCCCAGCCGTTGAACGTCCAGTCCGCGGCGGCCAGTCGGCCGTCGCCGGTGAGGAAGGTGGGGCCGATGTCGCGCATCCATGCGTCGTCCAGCGGCGCCTCGGCGACCGTGGCGGCGGTCCCCAGCGCCTCTCGTGCCCCGGCGGCGTCCTCGGGGCGGGCCACGACCGTCACCGGCTCGAAGCGGGCGACCGCCCTCGCCACCGCGGCCCACGCGGCACGCGACGCGGCCAGGTCCTCCGCGCCGTCGAAGGTCGTGCTGGGGGACGGCCATGCCATCCAGGTGCGGGCGTGGGGGGCCCACTCGGCGGGCATCACGTAGCCGTCGGCGGCGGGGGTTGCGGGCATGGTGCTGGTCCTTGTCACAAGAAGTAGAGACGGCTGAGCGACACCTGTTCCGCGGGCTCGGAGCGCAGCGGGTCGCCGTCGAGCGTCACCAGGCCCGTGCGCCCGTCGACGTCCACCTGTCCCGTACGGGAGTTGAGGACGAGGTCGGCCGGGCCGATGCCGCGGGTGCCGCGCACGGCGACCCGCCGGCGCCGGGTGGGCATGCGGTCGTGCTCCAGGTCCAGTGCGGCCCGGGCGACGAAGGCCACCGACAGGTCGGCGGCGGTGGCGCCGTGGGCCCCGAACAGCGGCCCGAGCACCAGGGGTTCGCAGGTGTCGGTGGCGGCGCCCGGATCGCCGGTCACGCCGTAGGCGGGGAAGCCGGACTTGAGCACCATCTGCGGCTTGGCCCCGAAGTACTCCGGCCGCCACAGCACGATGTCGGCGAGCTTGCCGGGCTCGATCGAGCCGATCTCGTGGGCCAGGCCGTGGGCGATGGCCGGGTTGACGGTCAGCTTGGCGATGTAGCGCAGGACGCGGGCGTTGTCGTCGTCCGGGCCGTCGCCCTCCAGGGGGCCGGACTCGGCCTTCATCTTCCCGGCCATGGCGAAGGTGCGGCGCACGGTCTCCCCGGCGCGGCCCATGCCCTGGGCGTCGGAGGAGGTGATGCCGATCGCGCCCAGGTCGTGCAGCACGTCCTCGGCGCCCATCGTCCCCGCGCGGATGCGGTCGCGGGCCATCGCGGCGTCGCCGGGCAGGTCCGGCTTGAGGTCGTGGACGGAGACGATCATGCCGTAGTGCTCGGCGACCGCGTCGCGGCCGAAGGGCAGCGTGGGGTTGGTCGACGAGCCGATGACGTTCGGCACCCCGGCCATCTTCAGCACATTGGGGACGTGGCCGCCGCCGCAGCCCTCGATGTGGAAGGCATGGATCGTGCGGCCCTCCAGCACCCGCAGGGTGTCCTCCACCGACAGGCACTCGTTCAGGCCGTCGCTGTGCAGCGCCACCTGGACGTCGTGCTCCTCGGCGACCCGCAGCGCGGTGTCCAGGGCGCGGGTGTGGGCGCCCATGTCCTCGTGGACCTTGAAGCCGCAGGCGCCGCCCTCGGCCAGCGCCTCCACCAGCGGCGCCGGGTCCGAGGACGAACCTCGGCCCAGGAAGCCGATGTTGACCGGCCATGCGTCGAAGGCGTTGAAGGCGTGCCGCAGCGCCCAGGGCGAGTTGACGCCGACCCCCCACACGGGCCCGAACTCCTGCCCGATGATCGTGGTCACGCCGGAGGCCAGCGAGGCCTCCATGATGCGCGGCGACAGCAGGTGCACGTGGGTGTCGACGGCGCCGGCGGTGGCGATCAGCCCCTCGCCGGAGACGATGGACGTGCCCGTGCCGACCACGACGTCCACCCCGTCGAGCGTGTCGGGGTTGCCGGCCCGCCCGACGGCGTGGATGCGGCCCTCGCGGATGCCGATGGAGACCTTGCGGATGCCGACCGCCGTGTCGATGACCAGCACATTGCTGATCACCACGTCGCAGGTCTCCCGTACGGCGGCGGCCTTCAGCGCCAGCCCGTCGCGGGCGGTCTTGCCGAAGCCGGCCAGGAACTCGTCACCGGGGCGCTGCGAGTCCGACTCGACGCGGACCACCAGGCCCGAGTCGCCCAGCCGGACCCGGTCGCCGGCGCGCGGCCCGTGCACGGCGGCGTACTCGTACGGATCGATGCTCATCGCTCCGCCCCCAGATAGCCGCACGCCGCGGCGCGCCGCAGTGCCTCCTGTCGCGCGCCGGGCGCGTCCAGCGGCCCGTCGACGAGCCCCGCGAAGCCGATCGCGATCCGGTCGCCGCCGATCGGGACGAGGCCCACCTCCCGCTCCTCCCCCGGCCCGAAGCGCACCGAGGACCCGGCCGGCACGTTCAGCCGCATGCCGTAGGCCGCCGAGCGGTCGAAGTCCAGCCGGGGGTTGGCCTCGAAGAGGTGGAAGTGCGAGGTGACGCTGACCGGGACCGGAGCGGTGTTGCGCACGGTCAAGAACACCTCGGACGGCCGCTCGGGCAGGGCGGGGCCGGGCAGCACCGCACCGGGCGCCCGTTCCCGCAGGGCGCCGCCGCCGATCGGGTCGCCGACCACGGCCAGCCGCGAGCCGTCGTCGAAGACGGCCTCGACATGGACCTCGGTCACGATGTCCGCCACACCGGGCAGCACGTCGTCGGGACCGAGCACGGCGCGGCCGGCCGCGACGGCCTCCGCGAGACGCGCGCCGTCGCGCGCGGCCTCGCAGACCGCGTCGGCGATCAGCGCGGTGGCTTCCGGCACGTTCAGACGCAGCCCCCGGGCGCGGCGCGCCCGCGCCAGTTCGGCCGCGCCGAAGAGCAGCAGCCGGTCACGTTCTGTCGGGGTCAGCCGCACGCTTCCGCACCTCCCACGAGGGTCGCCGGGACACCGTTTAGAACGCCACTCTAAAGCGCGACGTCCGATGAGGGAAACTCTGGCCAGCCCTTGCCCGTCCTGGCGCTGCAGCTCCACCTTGAACGGCGTTCGAGGAATCCCGCACGGACAACCGCGCCGGGGAGACGCGGGAAACGCGAAGCGGCCGCACGCGGCCCCGGACAGTGCTCCGGGACCGCGTGCGGCCGCTTCGGACGTCGTGCGCCCCGCGAGGGGTCAGGAACCCAGCGGGTGCATCCAGCCGTGCGTGTCGGGGGCCTGTCCGGTCTGGATGTCCAGCAGGGCCTTGCGCAGCTTCATCGTGACCTCGCCGGACTTCCCGTCCGCGACGCTCCAGTCCGCCCGCGTGGACTTCACGGAACCGACCGGTGTGATGACCGCGGCGGTGCCGCAGGCGAAGACCTCGGTCAGGGAGCCGTCCGCGTTGCCGTTCTTCCAGTCGTCGACGGAGATGCGGCCCTCGGAGACCTCGTAGCCCAGGTCCTCCGCGATGCGCAGGAGCGAGGCGCGGGTGATCCCGGGCAGCAGCGAGCCGGTCAGCTCCGGGGTGACGATCCTGTCCCCGTACACGAAGTACAGGTTCATGCCGCCCATCTCCTCGATCCAGCGGCGCTCCGTCGCGTCCAGCCAGACGACCTGGTCGCAGCCGTGCTCGATGGCCTGCGCCTGGGCGACCAGGGACGCGGCGTAGTTGCCGCCCGCCTTGGCCGCTCCGGTGCCGCCGGGCGCCGCGCGCACGTACTCCTCGGAGAGCCAGACCGAGACCGGCTTGACGCCGCTGGGGAAGTAGGCGCCGGCCGGGGAGGCGATCACGATGAACAGGTACTCGTTGGCCGGCCGCACGCCGAGCCCCACCTCGGTGGCGAACATGAAGGGCCGCAGGTAGAGCGACTGCTCGCCGGTGCTCGGCACCCACTCGCGGTCCTGGGTGACCAGCGCGTCGCAGGCGGCGATGAAGGTCTCGACGGGGAGCTCGGGCATGGCCAGGCGGCGCGCGGAGGCCTGGAAGCGCTCGGCGTTCGCCTCGGGGCGGAAGGTGGCGACCGAGCCGTCCGGCTGGCGGTAGGCCTTCAGGCCCTCGAAGATCGTCTGCGCGTAGTGCAGCGTCATGTTGGCCGGGTCGATGGACAGCGGCGCGTACGGCACGAGCTCCGCGTCGTGCCAGCCCCTGCCCTCGGTCCACCGGATCGTCACCATGTGGTCGGTGAAGTGGCGGCCGAACCCGGGGTTGGTGAGGATCGCCTCGCGCTGCGCCCGCGGCAGCGGATGCGAGGAGGGCTTGAGCTCGATCGTGGGGATCGTCATAGATGATGTCCTTCGCGTCTGGTCATGGCGGACCGCACCCGCAGTCCTCCAAGGTGCCAGGACATCCGAGTTTCCCCTCGCACAGCGGCCCCACCGCCGATTATCGCAGCGGTGGGGCCGTGGACATACATGTGCGGCCCGAGAGGTCTTGGTCAGTCGTGGGAGTGCGCTGACCGTCCGGGCCGACTGAGGGGCTGACCCGGCGGTCAGCCGGCTACTCGTGCGGCGAGCGTGTCGCCGATCTCACTGGTGCTGCGCGTACCGGAGCGCCCCGCGAGGTCCGCGGCGACCGCGCTCTCGATGCGCTCGGCCTCGGCGTGGTAGCCGAGGTGCTGCAGCAGCAGGGCGACGGACAGCACCGTCGCGGTGGGGTC
Organism: Streptomyces sp. NPDC046977; assembly: GCF_040644455.1. NCBI lineage: Bacteria > Bacillati > Actinomycetota > Actinomycetes > Kitasatosporales > Streptomycetaceae > Streptomyces > Streptomyces sp. NPDC046977. The sequence continues at coordinate 8,858 of NZ_JBEYWO010000022.1, read as the reverse complement.
GGCCTTGCCCTGGCCGGCGATGTCCGGGGCGGAGCCGTGCACCGGCTCGAACATCGACGGGAACGCGCCGCCCGGGTTGATGTTCCCGCTGGCGGCGAGGCCGATGCCGCCGGTCACGGCGGCGGCGAGGTCGGTGAGGATGTCACCGAAGAGGTTGTCGGTGACGATCACGTCGAACCGCTCGGGCTGGGTGACGAAGAAGATCGTCGCCGCGTCCACGTGCAGGTAGTCGGTGGTGACCTCGGGGTACTCCTCGCCGACCTTGTCGAAGATGTTCTTCCACAGGTGGCCGGCGTGCACGAGGACGTTGTTCTTGTGCACCAGCGTCAGCTTCTTGCGCGGACGGGCCTGGGCGCGGGCGTAGGCGTCCCGGACCACCCGCTCGATGCCGAACGCGGTGTTGAGGCTGACCTCGGTGGCCACCTCGTGCGGCGTGCCGGTGCGCAGGGAGCCGCCGTTCCCGACGTACGGGCCCTCGGTGCCCTCGCGGACCACCACGAAGTCGATCCGCGGGTCGCCCGCCAGCGGTCCCTTGACGCCCGGGTAGAGCTTGGAGGGACGGAGGTTGACGTGGTGGTCGAAGGCGAAGCGCAGCTTCAGCAGCAGCCCGCGCTCCAGCACACCGGAGGGCACGGAGGGGTCCCCGACCGCGCCCAGCAGGATCGCGTCGTGCGCCTTCAGCTGCTCCAGCTCCGCGTCGGGCAGGGTCTCGCCCGTCTCGTGCCAGCGCTTGGCGCCGAGGAGGTACTCCTTGGTCTCCAGCTTCACGTCCTGAGGGAGGACGGCGGACAGGACCTTGAGGCCCTCGGCCACGACTTCCTGGCCGATGCCGTCACCGGGGATCACTGCGAGGCTGATGCTGCGAGACATGCCGGTCACCTTACTCGGCCGTCCACTGGATGACACGTGATGTCCGCATGGTGGGCAGCCCGCCCACCCGGCCGGACGGCGCCCAACCGGATGGCCGGGCCCGCCGGGCGGGCGTGCACCCTCACGGCACCAGGGACGGGACGTGCGGACGGATCGTGCGGACGGATCACTTCACCATCGCGCACACGGCCAGGTAGGCGAGCCGGCGCAGACGCCGGAAGGGGTGGGGGACGGTGGCGGTCATCGCTGCTCGTGTCCCGTGGAGCCGCCGTTGTCGCGGCGGTCGAGGGCGCGCTGCAGGGCCTCGGCGGCGTTCTTGCGGGCGGTCTCGTCCATGGTGAACATCTCCCAGGTCAGAAGAGGAGGGTTGCGTCGCCATAGAACGGGGCGGGGAGCGGCGCTGCAGGGGGTGACCTGCCAGAGGTGCGCGGCTCACGACCGCCGGTCGCTGGTGGAGCGAGACGTTCGGCTTCTACAAAGCTAGGACAGCACGGCTCGTCTGTCTCCACAATTACTCGGACTTCCTACTATCTGAGACGGCGAAGGCCCGGCACCCCCCGATCGGGGGATGCCGGGCCCTGCCCCTTGCGGGTCAACCGGGGGCCGGAGCTCAGCCCATGTGCGGGTAGCGGTAGTCGGTCGGCGGCACCAGGGCCTCCTTGATCGACCGCGTAGACGTCCAGCGCATCAGGTTCTGCGCGGCGCCCGCCTTGTCGTTGGTGCCGGAGGCACGGCCGCCGCCGAAGGGCTGCTGGCCGACGACGGCGCCGGTGGACTTGTCGTTGATGTAGAAGTTGCCGGCCGCGAAGCGCAGCCTGGCCATCACGTCGGCGACCGCGGCGCGGTCACGGGCGACGACCGAACCGGTCAGCGCGTAGGAGGCGACCGATTCCATCTGGGTGAGCATCGCCTCGAAGTTCTCGTCCTCGTAGACGTGCACGCCCAGGACCGGGCCGAAGTACTCCTCGCGGAAGATCTCGTGCTCCGGGTCGGAGGAGACCAGCACGGTCGGGCGGACGAACCAGCCGACGCTGTCGTCGTAGCTGCCGCCGGCGACAACCTCGACCGACGGGTCGGCCTTGGCGCGGTCGATGGCGGCCTTGTTCTTGGCGAAGGCGCGGTCGTCGATCACGGCGCCGATGAAGTTGGACAGGTCGGTGACGTCACCCATGGTGAGGCCGTCGACCTCGGCCGCGAACTCCTCCTTGAAGCCGTTCTCCCACAGCGAGCGCGGGATGTAGGCACGGGAGGTGGCCGAGCACTTCTGGCCCTGGTACTCGAAGGCGCCGCGGGTCAGCGCGGTCTTCAGCACCGCCGGGTCGGCGGACGGGTGCGCGACGACGAAGTCCTTGCCGCCGGTCTCGCCGACGATCCGCGGGTAGCTGCGGTACTTCTCGATGTTGGTGCCGACCGTCCTCCACAGGTGCTGGAAGGTCCGGGTGGAACCGGTGAAGTGGATGCCGGCCAGGTCCGGGTGCTCGAGGGCGACCTCGGAGACGGCGATGCCGTCACCGGTGACCAGGTTGATCACGCCCTTGGGCAGCCCGGCCTCCTCCAGCAGCTCCATCAGCAGCACGGCGGAGTGCGTCTGGGTCGGGGAGGGCTTCCACACCACGACGTTGCCCATGAGCGCGGGCGCGGTCGGCAGGTTGCCGGCGATGGCGGTGAAGTTGAACGGGGTGATCGCGTAGACGAATCCCTCGAGCGGGCGGTGGTCCAGGCGGTTCCACACACCGGGCGAGTTGGCGATCGGCTGCTCGGCCAGGATCTGCCGGGCGAAGTGCACGTTGAAGCGCCAGAAGTCGACGAGCTCGCAGGGGCTGTCGATCTCGGCCTGCTGCGCGGTCTTGGACTGGCCGAGCATCGTGGAGGCGGCGATCGTCTCGCGCCAGGGGCCGGCCAGCAGGTCCGCGGCGCGCAGGATGATCGCGGCGCGGTCGTCGAAGGACATCGCGCGCCAGGCCGGCGCGGCGGCCAGCGCCGCCTCGACCGCGTCGCGGGCGTCGTCCTGCGTGGCGTTGGCGTACGTGCCCAGGCGGGCGCCGCGGTTGTGCGGCTGCACGACGTCGAAGCGCTCACCGCCGCCCATGCGCTTCACGCCGCCGATGGTCATGGGCAGCTCGACCGGGTTCCCGGCCAGCTCCTTCAGCTTCGCCTCCAGGCGGGCCCGCTCCGGGCTCCCCGGGGCGTAGGAGTGCACCGGCTCGTTCACCGGGGCGGGGACCTGGGTCACGGCGTCCATGAAAGACATCTCCTTGTGTCCTTGGGGGATCGGGGCGTGGGCTCAGCGGGAGGGGAGGAAGGACCGCAGGAAGAAGGCCAGGTTGGCCGGCCGCTCCGCGAGCCGGCGCATGAAGTACCCGTACCAGTCTGCGCCGTAGGGGACGTAAATGCGCATGCGCTCGCCGTCCTCGGCCAGCCGCCGCTGCTCGGCGGTGCGGATGCCGTAGAGCATCTGGAACTCGTACGAGCCCTGCTTGCGGCCGGCCCGGTGGGCCAGCTCCTGGGCGATCGCGATCAGCCGCGGGTCGTGGGAGCCGACCATCGGGTAGCCCTCGCCCGCCATGAGGATCTTCAGGCAGCGCACATAGGCCCGGTCGACCTCGCCCTTGTCCTGGAGCGCGACGGAGGCGGGCTCCTTGTACGCGCCCTTGACCAGGCGGACCCGCGAGCCGGTGACGGCGAGGCGGCGGGCGTCCTCCTCGGTGCGGAAGAGGTAGGACTGCAGCACCGCGCCCGTGCCCGGGTGGCGCTCGCGCAGCTCGGCGAGGATCGCCAGCGTGGAGTCGACCGTGGTGTGGTCCTCCATGTCGAGCGTGACGGTGGTGCCGATCTCGCTCGCCAGCTCGGCGACCGGGCGGACGTTCTCCAGGGCGATCTCGTGGCCGCCGACCGGCAGCGCCTGGCCGAAGGCGGAGAGCTTGACGGAGACCTCGGCGCGGGTGCCTGCGCCCTCCTCGCGCAGCGCCTCCAGCAGCCGCAGGTACGCGTCCCGCGTCGCCACGGCCGTCGCCTTGTCGGTGACGTCCTCGCCCAGGTGGTCGAGGGTGACCTCCAGGCCGGACGAGGTCAGCGAGCGCACGGTCTCCATCGCGGGCGCCAGCTCGTCGCCGGCGATGAAGCGGTTGACCACCGGACGGGTGATCGGCGCGCCCGCGACGACGCGGCGCATACGGTCGCTGCGCGAGGCGGCGAGCAGTACGGGACCCAGCACGGTCTCCTCCTGGGGCAGGGGCTGCCCAGGGGACAGGCAGCGTCGTCCGTGAAATCTAGGGTTCGCCTACCCCCGTCACCATCGACACCTGTCACGCGTGGGAACGGCGTCCCTCATACAGATGTATGAGGGAGAATGACGGCGTGCGAGGTGACTACCAGGAGCTGGTCGACGAGGTGTCGGCGCTCCTCGGCGCACCCGCGACCCTGGAGGACCGGGACTTCCGGCTGATCGCGTTCGGCGCGCACGACAGCGAGGACGACGCGGTGATGGACCCGGTCCGCACCCGTTCCATCCTGACCCGGCGCTCCACCGCCGAGGTCCGCGCCTGGTTCGAACGGTTCGGCATCGCCCGCGCCACCGGCCCCGTCCACATCCCCGCGGAGGCCGACGCCGGGGTCTTCCGCCCCCGGCTGTGCCTGCCGGCCCGGCACGGCGGCGTGGTGCACGGCTACGTGTGGCTGCTGGAGAGCGCCGGGCACACCCCCGCGCACCTCGCCGCGGCCATGGACGTGGCCGCCCGGATCGGCGCGCTGCTGGCCGCCGAGTCCCGGGCGGGCGCCGACGCCGGCCGCGCGCTGGCCGCCCTGCTCACCGCCCGTCCGGGCCGCGGCCGGGACGGCGCCCGCGAGGAGTTGCGGGCCGCCCTGGGGCCCGACGCGGAGGAGGTGCACGCGCTGGTGTGCGTGCTGCCGTGGCGGTCCGGCGAGGGAGCCGGAGACGGCGCCGAGGCGCCGGGGCCGCGGACGGTGCCGGGCGCGGCCGCCTTGTGCGTACTCCCTCCGGGCGACATCGAGGGCGTCCCGCTGCCCGGGCTCGCGGCGCTCGTACGGCTGCGGTCGGCATCGGTCCCGGCCCCCGCCGTGAGCGCCGCCGGCCGGCTGCTGGAGGGCAACGGCACCCGGCAGGCCGCACCGGACGCACGGGCCGGGGTCAGCGCGCCGCGCCAGGGCCTGGACGCCCTGCCCGGCGCCTGGCACGAGGCCGTGGCCGCCGCCCGGGCCGCCCGGGCGCAGCCGCGGCTCGGCCCCGTCGCCGAATGGGGCGCGATCGGCCCCTACCGGACGCTGGCCGCGCTGCCGTCCGGCGCGGTCGACCCGGCGGTGCGCCCGCTGCTGGAAGCCGCGCACGCCGAACTCGCCCGCACCGCCGAGGTGTTCCTCGACTGCGCGGGACAGGCCGGTCGCGCCGCCGGTGAGCTGCGGATCCACCGGCAGACCCTGTACTACCGGCTGTCGCGCGTCGAGCGCCTCACCGGCCTGGACCTGGACGACGGCGAGGACCGCCTGCTGCTCCACATGGCGCTCAAGGCCGCGCGCCTCGGCGACTGACCGGACTGTTGCCGACCGAAGGGGGCACAAGTAACGTGGCGCGGGGCCTCGGGGGGTCTGACCAGCGCGCGCAGGACGCGGGGGGATCCCGCGCCCGGCTCGGCCGACGGCGGGACAAGGGGATCGGGAACCGGTGACTCACTCCACGGAGGCGTTCGACCGCGAGCGCACGACCCGGCCCGGCATGCCCGCGAAGGACTCCCCCACCTGGCCGCGACCGGACCGCCGGCTGCTGCTCTCCCTCGTGCTGCTGGCGCTGTCGCTGGCCGCCTTCACCGCCCTGTGCCTGTCGATGCCCGTGCCGATGGCCGACATGCAGGTCTACCGGGCCGAGGGCGCGGCCGTCGTGAACGGCACGGACCTGTACGGCTTCACGGTCACCGAGTGGAACCTGCCGGCGACCTACCCGCCCTTCGCCGCGATGCTCTTCGTCCCGGCGACCTGGCTGCCGGTCCCGCTGCTCAAGCTCGTCTTCATGGCCGGCAACCTGGCCCTGCTCGGCCTGCTCGCCCACCTGTCGTGCCGCACCGTCGGCCGGCCGCGGTCGCGCGGTACGCGGTGGACCGTGGTGGTGCTGGCGATGGCGCTCGGGCTGTGGCTGGAGCCGGTGTTCCAGACCATGCTGTACGGCCAGATCAACCTGCTGCTCGCGGTCCTGGTGCTGTGGGACCTCAGCCGGCCGGACGGCGCCCGGGGCAAGGGCGTGGCCATCGGCATCGCGGCCGGTGTCAAGCTCACCCCGGCGATCTTCGCCCTGTACCTGCTGCTGACCGGCCGCCGCAAGGAGGCCGCCGTGGCCGGGGCGAGCTTCGCGGGAACGGCGCTGCTCGGCGCGCTGGCCCTGCCCGGCGCGACCGTCGACTACTGGACCCGCTGCATCTTCGACACCAGCCGGATCGGCAAGGTCTGGATCGTCGACAACCAGTCACTGCAGGGCCTGGTGGCACGTGTCCTGCACACCCCGCACCCGGGGATGATCTGGGCGGCCACGGCGTTCGCCGTGGCCTGCGGCGGACTGGCGCTGTCGGTGTGGCTGGGGCGGCAGGGCCACGAGGCCTGGGGCGTGGTCAGCTGCGCGGTGACGGCCCTGCTGATCACGCCGATCAGCTGGTCCCACCACTGGGTGTGGTGCGTGCCGCTGCTGATCCTGCTGGCCGCGGACGCGCCGCGCTGGGTGCTGCGGGTGACCGCCGTGGTGTTCGTCGCCCGCAGCCTGTGGCTCGTACCGAAGGCCGGCGACCTCGACCTGCACCTGGCGTGGTGGCTGCAGCCGTTCGCGTCCCCGTACCCGGTGCTGGGACTGCTCTTCCTCGCCGCGGTGGCCGTGCGGTTCATGACAGCGCAGGGGCGGCCGTCCCGGATCTCCCGGGACGGCCGCCCCCAGCGGAGCGGGACCGCCGTCAGTTCTCGAGATTGACCGCGCGGGCCGAGGTGGCCCCGATCTCCGCGGCGATGTCGCCCAGCACCGACGCCGGAACGGCGGTGTCGACCGTCAGCGCCACCAGGGCCTCGCCACCGGCCTGGTCACGGGCGACCTGCATGCCGGCGATGTTGACCCCGGCGTCGCCCAGGACACGTCCGATGGTGCCGACGACACCGGGCCGGTCGGTGTAGCGGAGGAAGGCCATGTGGTCGGCGAGCACCAGGTCCACGTCGTCGTCGCCGACGGCCACGATCTTCTGGACGTGCTTCGGGCCTGCGAGCGTGCCGGAGACCGCGACCTCGGTGCCGTCGGACAGCGTGCCGCGGACGGTCACCAGGTTGCGGTGGTCCGGGGACTCGCTGCTGGTGGTCAGGCGCACCTCGACACCGCGTTCCTGCGCGAACAGCGGTGCGTTGACGTAGGAGACCGTCTCGTCCACGACGTCCTCGAAGACGCCCTTGAGGGCGGACAGCTCCAGCACCTTGACGTCGTGCTGGGTGATCTCACCGCGCACCTCGACGTCCAGGCGCACCGCCACCTCGCCGGCGAGCGCGGTGAAGATGCGGCCCAGCTTCTCGGCGAGCGGCAGGCCCGGGCGGACGTCCTCGGCGATCACGCCGCCCTGGACGTTGACCGCGTCCGGCACGAGCTCGCCGGCCAGGGCCAGGCGCACCGAGCGGGCGACGGCGATGCCCGCCTTCTCCTGGGCCTCGTCGGTCGAGGCGCCCAGGTGCGGGGTGGCCACCACGTTGTCGAACTGGAAGAGCGGCGAGTCCGTGCACGGCTCCTTGGCGTACACGTCCAGGCCCGCGCCGCCGACCCGGCCCTCCTTGAGCGCCGCGAACAGCGCCTCCTCGTCCACGATCCCGCCGCGCGCGGCGTTGACGATGCGGACGTGCGGCTTGACCTTGCGCAGCGCCTCCTCCCCGATCAGGCCGACCGTCTCGGGGGTCTTGGGCAAGTGCACCGTGATGAAGTCGGAGACCTCCAGCAGCTCGTCGAGGCTGAGGATCTTCACCCCCATCTGGGCGGCGCGCGCCGGCTGGATGTAGGGGTCGTACGCGACGATCTTCATGCCGAAGGCCGACATGCGCTGCGCGACCAGCGCGCCGATACGGCCGAGGCCGACAACGCCGAGGGTCTTCTCGGCCAGCTCCACGCCGGTGTACTTGTTGCGCTTCCACTCGCCCTGCTTGAGCGCGGCGTTGGCCGGGGCGATGTTGCGCGCGACGGAGATGAGCAGACCGCAGGCGAGTTCGGCGGCGGTGACGATGTTGGAGGTCGGCGCGTTGACGACCATGACGCCGGCCTTGGTGGCGGCGGAGACGTCGACGTTGTCCAGGCCGACGCCCGCGCGGGCCACGACCTTGAGCTTGGGGGCGGCGGCGACTGCCTCGGCGTCGACCTTCGTGGCACTGCGGATCAGGATGGCGTCGGCTTCGGCGATCGCGCTCAGCAACTCGGCTCGGTCCGCGCCGTTGCAGTGCCGGATCTCGAAGTCCGGCCCCAGGGCCTCGACGGTGGCGGGAGAGAGCTCTTCGGCGATGAGTACGACGGGGTTGCTCACGTGAGTCCTCACTAGTCCCTGGCCGGCGGCCGCGTCCCGACGGCCGGAGGCGGTGGAGGGGAGATGGCATGCCGCGTGGAAGACGCACGACGCTGTGAGCCTGACGCGCTTGTTAAGGGAGTGTATCGGCGGCGGGCCCCGCATCCTGCGCCATCACGGAAGGATCACCCGCACGAGGGTGTACGACGTGGCCAAAGCGGACGGTCCCGGAGGCGCGGCGCCTCCGGGACCGTACAAACCGCGGGCGGCATTACGCCTCTTCGTCCACCCAGCTCATGAGCTTGCGGAGCTTCTTGCCGGTGGTCTCCAGCAGGTGGCTCTCGTCGGCCTTCTTGTACTCGTTGTACTTCGGCAGGCCGGCGTTGTACTCGGCGATCCAGTTGTTGGCGAAGGAGCCGTCCTGGATCTCGCCGAGGATCTTCTTCATCTCGGCCTTGGTGGCGTCGGTGATGA